>CAYQRT010000132.1:0-8252 GCA_964419695.1 uncultured Spirochaetaceae bacterium
ATTGCGGGAAATACTGATCAACGTGGTCGGTAATGCGGTAAAATTTACGGCCAGCGGGAGTATAGAGGTGCGCATGAGCGTACAATACCCGGCCAAAACCACTCCCGTCTTCACCGTCGAGGTGACGGATACGGGCGGAGGGATAACGCCCCACGAATTGAAGAATATCTTCGATGAATTTGTACAGGGCCGGGAAGGCCTGCAAAAGGGCGGCAGCGGGTTGGGCTTGGCCCTCAGCTGCCGGCTGGCCCGGCTGCTGGGCGGTGACCTCACGGCTGAAAGCTCGCCGGGACGCGGATCGACCTTCCGCCTGCGCGTCCCCGTCCGAATAGAGCGCAAGGTCGTTCTTCCGGAAAAAACGAAATCGCACGCTCCACGGAGGTTGAAAAAGGGCGACAGGACATACCAGGTGCTTATCGTGGACGACAACCGCGAAAACAGGAAATACCTCTGCGAACTGCTCAGCTCCGTAGGCTTCGCAGTCTCCGAGGCCGAAAACGGAGCCGAGGCGGTTCATTCCGCGGGCGTCCGCATGCCCGATCTTGTCTTCATGGACATTAACATGGCCGGTATGGATGGATATGAAGCGGCGCGGAAAATCCGCCGTATCGAGGGAGGCGCCGCCGTACCCATAATAGCGGTCACGGCCAATGCGTTCGCCAAAAGCCAAACGTCCGGGTCTGAGCACATCCTGGACCGGGTTATTATCAAACCGTTCCTGGAGGAGGAGATATTCGATGTAATACGCCGCTACCTGCATGTCGACTACGAATACCAGAAGGCAACAACGGAAGCGGCGGGCGACAAAAAAACCGCCGCCGGACAAATCAAGCGGCTTCCCGCGGAATTGACTCGCGCCATGGTGGACGCCGCCCGCAATCTTGAAATCCAGCACCTGCTGGAGATTATCGACCGGGTGGAACGGCTGGCTCCGGCCGCCGCCGTCCTCCTGCGACGGGCCGCCCGGTCCTACCGGTACGATCTGGTCATCACCATCATTCAGGAGGCGGTCGATGCCGGTTGATTCCATGGTCCGGGACTTGCAACCGAACGTTCTCATCGTGGACGACTCACCGGAAAATCTCGACGTGCTCACCGCCATTCTCGACGGAAAAGGATACGCCCTCCGCCCGGTCACAAGCGGTCGGGCGGCCCTGCGTTCCATACGGACGTTTACACCCGACATCATCCTGCTTGACATCGTCATGAGCGACATGGACGGAATAGAACTGTGCGGACGCATTAAAAGTAACCGCCTCCTGAAAGACATTCCGGTTATTTTCATCAGTGCCCGTCATGAGGCGCTGGAAAAAGTGCAGGCGTTCGCCGTCGGCGGCGTGGATTACGTCACCAAACCCTTCCAGCCGGAGGAGGTGATAGCCCGCGTCGACACGCACCTTAAGCTCCGCCGGCTGCAAATTGAGCTGAAACAGCACAATCTTAACCTGGAGGATCTGGTCCGCCAAAAGATCCGTGAAATTTCAGAATCGCAGATGGCAACCATTTTCGCCCTGGCCAATCTCGCCGAATCGCGCGACGACGATACCGGGCGGCATCTGGAACGCGTCCGGATCCTCTGCCGCATTCTTTCGGAATGGTTATCACGATTGGGGAAATTCAGCGCCGAGATCACCCCGCAATTCCTTGAGAATATAGAGAACGCCTGCCCGCTGCATGATATCGGCAAGGTGGGAATACCCGACAGCATTCTCCTTAAGCGGCAAAAGCTGACGGATGAGGAATTCGAGGCGATGAAAAGACACACCGTCATCGGCGCCGACACCTTGCGCAGGGTCCACGACCAGTACTCAAAAAACGCCTTTATTGTCATGGGCATTGAAATCGCCGGCCATCATCACGAACGGTGGGACGGCCGGGGATATCCAGACGGTTTGGCCGGTGAAGCCATTCCCCTGTGCGCCCGCATCGTTTCCATCGTGGACGCCTACGACGCCATGCGGTCCAAGCGCTGTTATAAAGAGCCGCGCCCGCACGCGGAGGCCATGGCGGAGATTGAACGAGGCCGCGCCGGTCAGTTTGATCCGGATATCACCTCCGAATTCTCCGACCTGGGCGAACGGATCGCAGTCCAATGGGATCAATTGGAGGATGAAGCCTGATCCCGGACGGGAGAAGAGGAGGACGTAAAGCATATGCCGGACACGGACAGACCCGCCGACATCATCGTCGTCGACGACGCACCCGAAAATCTCGACATCCTCATTGAGATCTTTCGCGACACACCGTACACCGTGAGACCGGCGACGAGCTCCGAGATCGCCTTGAAAGCGATCAATGCCCGGCCGCCGGACCTGATGATAGTCGACATACACCTCCCCGGGATGGACGGATTCACGCTCTGCAGGGAATTGAAGCGCGACGTACGGCTTGAAGACACACCCGTCATTTTCATCAGCGGATCGACCAGTGCTGAAAGCATCCGGAACGTGTACGCCGCAGGCGGCGCTGATTACATCGTCAAACCGTTCCAGATTGAAGAAGTGCTTTCCCGGGTCAAAGCCCAACTGGAGCTTGTCTTTCTCAGGCGGCGGCTGAAGCGGTACCGGAAGCAATTCGGCGAAATATAGCGAGCATCCCGCGGCGAGGCGGCGGCAGGGGGAGTGTCACCCGATGACGACCCGGTTACGGCCGCCCGTTTTCGCCTGATACAATAATTCGTCCGCCCGGTTGACCGTCGCTTCCAATGTGTCCCCCATGGTCACGGCGACGCCGATCGACACAGTCACCGCCACGGCGGCCTCGCCCGCGTTAACCGAATGTTCCGCCACTCCCACACGAATGCGCTCAAACACCAACAGAGCCGAATCCTGGTCGTCGACGCTGACGGCGATAACGCAGAATTCCTCTCCCCCATAGCGGGATACCACGTCTCCAGCCCGAACGGAACTCCGCAGCACGTCCGCCATGTGTTTGATGATCAGATCGCCGGTCTCATGACCGTAGGTGTCATTGACCCGCTTAAAATGGTCGATATCCAACATGGCCACGGCAATTTTCAGGTTGTTCCGTCGGACGTTTTCAAAAAGCTTATTGCCCATTTCGTAAAAAAACCGTCGATTGTACAGTTGCGTCAGGTAATCGGTATGGGACAACTTCCGCAGATCCTCGATATGCCCGATCCTCTCCAGGTTCTGGATCACACGCAGATAGAGTTCTTCCCGGATAAAGGTTTTATACAGGAAATCGTCGGCGCCGTTCTTAAGCAGCCGGACTGACAGCCCCGGATTGTCCACATCGGAAAATCCAATCACCGCCAACAGGTTTTTAGGATGGGTCTTCCGCACGGCCCGGATCAACTCAACGCCGTTCAAGCCGGGCATGTTGAAATCGGTCAGGATAAGTTTTACGTTATGATGCTCATCCAGGAGGCGCAGCGCCTCCTGACCGCCGCCCGCCTCAAAGACGACCAGCCTCTGCAGCTCCAGAATGCTCCGCACCTGCCTGCGGGTAATTTCCGAATCGTCAACGACAATAATTTCGGTCGATATGTTCCGGTGCACACGCCGGACGGCCTGCAGAAGATTGTCGGCAAAATATTCATCTTTGATGATATAGTCCATGATCCCCAGGGACGTCATCTCCTCCCGGACCGTATCCGTGTATTCATTCGTCAAGACGACGGGGGGAAGGCCCATTGCCTGAAAAGCAGAGATCACCATGGAAGTGGTCACGTCCAGGAGCGGCGCTTCAACTATGCTTAAGAAATAATCCGCTCGGTTCCCTTCGAGCGGCGCATTGATTTCCGGCAGCGAAGATACGCAGTCGCAGTCAAGATCCTCCATGGATTCAATTCCCGCCTTGATCTTGCGCATGACGAAGAGATTTTTGACGAAAAAAATGACTTTATCCACGAATACTCCCGGGTAATCAATGATAAACTAAAGGACGGTTTGTTTCAATGAAATTATGTTTTTCTCTATAATTACAAACATGACGTTCGTTCCGGCGCTAGAGGGGCGAGGCAACAGAGGAGACATTAATGTTTCCATCAAGGCGACGGGAGTCAATGAACCAGTCGCGTAGGGGCGGCGGAGGGAACGCCATACGAGAAAATCGACAGCGCCGTTTGTTCAGGATCCATATACCGCCGGGTTTCCCGCTGTATGGCCCGTAAAAATACTGGAAAAAACGGGCGGCAACCATCATAATTAATCATTGACGACGTGGTCACGATAGACACCGCCATCACTAATTGAAAAGCAATGAAAAACGTCACCGCCCTCCACATTTTACTTCCACACCCCCGGCCGGCGGCATGGCAGGGATACCCCCGATGAAACTGAAAACCCGGCTGTTATCGTTATACGCTCTCAGCACGTTTGTCCTGATGATCATCACCGGGGGGATTTACAACGCGGTAGTATGGAATGAAGAACTGTCGTCGATTCGGGGAGACGTCACGCGCCAAATGCGGCATATCGATTTTTCCTTGAATTCCTTTTTTGCCGACGTGGCAAACGACGTCGCGGCTCTGGCCGCGGACGAAACCGTGCGCTCGCGCGACGACCGCGCTTTTACCAATTTTGTAAACGCGGATGAAAGGACATTCCGCTACCAGGTCGGCACGCTTGAAAGAAAAATCATCACTATCCTTAACAATTATCGGCTGACGCATCCCTCCGTCAATTCCGTGTATATGGGCCGGAAAAACGGTGCGTTCGTCCGGTCGCACCCGCGGGAAAGGCCCACGCGCTACGATCCCAGGGATCGCCCCTGGTATACGATAGCCGCCGCGCATCCGGGAAAAACCATGAAGACAGGGGCGTATGCTTCAGTAACCACGCCGGACGTTAATATCGGCGTGACCAGGGCGCTGGTCGACGACGCGGGCGCCGTGTACGGGGTGGTGGGCGCCGACGTTACCCTGCGGACATTAGCGGATTATATCGAAACGTTTACGACAAATCCTCAAGGGACGATCCTACTTTTGAACGGGGCGGGGACCATCCTGGCCGGCGGACCCGCGGAAATGCGCTCAAAAAACATCTTGGAATATTCTACCGACATTGGAGCCGCCCCGCCCGCAGCCGGTCCCGACAGCGCCGCCTCCGTTATACGGACGGGGAACGCCTATGCGTTTTATCAAAACTCCGCCGTGCAGGGCTGGAGATTGCTGTCCCTAATTCCCGCCGCGAACGTTGAAACGCCCATCCTGACCCGGATTGTCCCGACCATTGCCGTCCTGCCGGCCGGTTTCATTCTTTTATGCCTCCTCACCGTCCTGGGATTGAACCGCTGGGTCCTGAACCCCCTGGGAAGTCTGGCCGCGGAGGCTGAATACATCTCCCGAACCTTCGACCTGACGCGCCGTATCGGCGCCGTCAGGCGCGACGAAATCGGCGCCCTGGCCGGTTCCTTCAACATGATGATGGATTCACTCGCCCGCGCCGAGACCGACCTGCGGCGGTCGGAAAAGGAACACCGGGAACGTCTGGAAGCCGAGGTACAAGAACGGACGACGGAACTGGTGGAGACCAACAAAAGACTCTCCGCCGAAATTATCCGGCGCGCCGCCATGGAACATACCCTGGCTCAAAGCGAAGCCAAGTACCGCGATCTGGTGGAAAACGTCAACAGCGTCATTCTGCGTTGGACAAGGAAGGGCGTCATTACCTTCGCCAACACGTTCGCGGAACGATTTTTCGGATTTCAGAAGGACGAACTGCCGGGCCGGTCCGTGGTCGGGACCATTGTGCCGGCCCGGGATTCAGACGGCCGTGACCTCTCCTCCTTGATGAAGGAAATTTTTACCAATCCCGACGCCTACGCGCTGAGCGAAAACGAGAATATTAAAAAAAACGGGGAAAAAGTCTGGGTTTCCTGGACGAACCGGCCCGTCAGGAACGAACGAGGAGAGGCCATTGAAATTCTTTCGGTAGGCAGCGACGTTACCGACCGCAAGCGCGCCGAGGAGCGCCTGCGGTCGACCCTGGGGGAGCTTAAGGCGGCCAAGGAGCGGGCCGAGGAGGCCGACCGCCTGAAGTCCGCCTTCCTGGCCACCATGTCCCACGAATTGCGCACGCCGCTCAATTCGATCATTGGATTCACCGGCGTCCTGCTGCAGGGCATAGTCGGCCCGCTCAATGACGAACAGGGAAAACAATTGGGCATGGTCCGAGACAGCGCCCGGCATCTCCTGGCGCTGATCAATGACGTTCTGGACATTTCCAAAATCGAGGCGGGCCAGCTGCTGGTGGAGAACGGGGATTTCGACCTGCGCCCGGTAATCGAAAAGGCGATCGGGAGCGCCCGGCCCCTGGCGGACAAGAAAGGGCTGGCCCTGACCGCGGACATTGCTCCCGCCGTTTCCGCCGTCAGGGGAGACGCCCGGCGCGTGGAGCAGGTGCTCCTCAACCTGATCGGCAACGCGGTAAAGTTCACGGACCAAGGATCGGTCGGGGTGAAATGCCTGAGAGAAAACGGGTCGGTCACCGTCCAGGTAATCGATACGGGAATCGGTATAAAACCCGGGGACATCGGCGCTTTGTTCCGCCCCTTCAGCCAGGTGGAGACCGGCCTTACCCGCCGCTATGAGGGAACGGGCCTGGGCCTTTCCATTTCTAAAAGGCTGGTAGCGCTGATGGGGGGGACGATGGCAGTCACCAGCCGGAGGGGCGCCGGGAGTTGTTTCAGTTTTACCCTGCCCGCCGCGGAGGAACCGTCATGAAACGCGTCATTCTCGTGATTGAAGACAATGAACAAAACCTCTATCTTGCCGGATTTTTACTTAAAAAGGCGGGATATGAGGTGATCGCGGTTCGCGACGGCCGCTCGGGAATCGAAACCGCGGCCGCGGTCAAACCCGACCTCATCCTGCTTGACATTCAACTCCCGGTCATGGACGGCTACGACGTCGCGCGCGAAATCAGGCGCAATCCGGACCTGGCGGCCACGCCGCTGGTGGCGGTCACCTCCTACGCCATGCCGGGCGACCGAGAAAAAAGCATGGCCGCCGGCTGCGACGGATACATGGAAAAACCCATCGACCCCGACTCGTTTATCAACGACATCCGGCGGTTTTTGAACGACGAACACTCCCGTGAGAAAAAGCCATGATAAATATACTGGTCGCGGACGATAACGAAGCCAACCGCTACTTTTTGGAAAGTGTTCTCACCGGCGGCGGGTACGGGGTAACCACGGCGCTAAACGGACGCGACGCCCTGGATAAGGCCTTGGCGAACACACCGGACCTGATTGTCACGGACATTCTCATGCCGGTCATGGACGGGTATGAGCTGTGTCGGCATTGCAAGACCGACAAGCTCCTCAAACGCGTGCCGTTCGTTTTCTACACCGCCACGTATACCGATCCCCAGGACGAAACGTTCGCGCTGTCGCTCGGGGCGGATCGGTTCCTCATCAAGCCCATCGATCCGGAAAATATTATGGCCGCCTTAAAAGAGGTGTTGGACAATCCCGCGGCGGGCACGCGCCGGAAAGACGGGCCGCTCGGCGGCGACATGGAATTTTTCCGGAAATATAATGAAAGGCTTTTTAAAAAATTGGAAAAGAAAATGACGGATCTGGAGTACGCCAACCGGGAGCTGGCCCTTCTGGGACAACGATATCGCCTGGGATTTGAAAATGTTTTGGACGTGGTCCTCACGATCGAACCCGATTTCAGCATCTCCAGCCTCTCCCCCAGCGTAAAAACCGTTTTAGGATATGCGCCCGAGCGATTTATCGGCCGTAACGTCACCATCGCACGAAATATGTTCACGCCGGAATCTTTCGAACGATTGCGGGCCGATATCTCCACGGTATTGCGGGGAGAGACGGTCGGGGCGGCCCTTTATCCGGTTACCGCCGCCGACGGAACGGTCAAATTCCTGGAAACCACCATCGCCCCCATCCGCGACGGCAATAGGGTAACCGGAATAATCGCGGTGGCCCGCGACGTCACCGAACGCAAACGGATTGACGCGGCCCTGCTGGAAAGCGAAAGCAGGTTGAAACTGTTTATCGAACACGCCCCGGCCTCTTTAGCCATGTTTGATCGCGACATGCGCTATCTCGCCTTCAGTCGGCGCTGGCTTTCTGATTATCACCTGAGCAATCACGATTTGAACGGACTGTGCCATTATGACGTTTTCCCGGAAATCGGCGAGGACTTGAAAAGAGTTCACCGGCGGGCGCTGGCGGGCGAGGTCATACGCAGCGAAGAGGATTGTTTTGTACGAGCCGATGGCACGGAGCAATGGCTGCGGTGGGAAGTGAGACCCTGGTAC
>CAYQRT010000133.1:0-8121 GCA_964419695.1 uncultured Spirochaetaceae bacterium
TCACTGTACAAACTGTTCGCCTCGAAAACCGTTCTCAAAGTGATCGCGGACTTCATACCGCGCCGGACCACCTCACGGGGCAAGACGGTGCGCGACAAGCACCGGCAGATCCGTGATCTGGTGGTGGGCAACAAGGAATATCAACAGCGGTACTTCCGTCTGATCAAGACCCTGTACCCGGTGGTCAACAAGCAGGTATCCACGGTGGTGGAGACTTTCAAACTGCAGAACCTCCTGCTCGCCGACAAAAACGGGCGGATTAACAAACTGGCCTATCTGACCTTGTTCACCAATTTTATCCACGAAACCATCAACGCGGGACTCTCCGTGATCGTGGGATTCAAGCACCGGCCGGCGGCACGGGCCTTCGCCAAGGCGGCGGACGCGCTCTACACCGTCATGGGCGGCGGCGACCCGCCCGTCAATGCCCGCCTCAAGGCGGCCGGCTATTAATCAATGTCCTGACGTGAGAGATGTTGTCTACCGATGGGGAGCGTTACCCGCGCCGTTGGAGGGCTGAACGCGGTGCTGCAGCTGTCGAAAGGGCCGCTCCATAAGGTAGGTGAACAGGCGGTGATGGGCGTCTTCATTGAAATACGTGAATTCCATGCCCACGCTGCCGCCCACGCGGGTCAGCCGGCATTCCAGGGTGATTACGTGGTCGCCGATCTGCAGTGAACAGCGGGGAACGGTGTCGCCCTCTTCCAGGCCGTGAATCATCTCCGGTTCCAGGGGATGGAACATCAGGCCCTGAATGGAGATATCCACCACGTTACCCGTGATGATCTTTTGGGTGTGAGGGTTGGTGAAGAGGATCTGGAATACTTCGTCCGGCTCGGGGATGATGCGCATGAAGCGCCGGTTTTCCTTGACCGAGCGGTACCGTTTGAAGATCTCCATCATACGATAGATTTCGCGCTTGTTGTTGGCGTCGTACTCTATGATGCCGTTGACACCCAGATAAATGGCCTTGGCCGCCTCTTCAAAGGGAAATTTACTGGCGTTGATCAGGATGATGATGGCCTGTTCCTTGGATTTATCCTCTCGCAGCAGCTTGACGATCGGTTTCCAATGACGCGGAAAATCCTGGATATCGAAAACGATCAAATCATAGTCGTGCTTGAGCAGGTCGAACAGCCGCGACGAGTCGCTTTCGTGCTCGATCTGGAAGGAGAGGGGCAGCAGGTGGTAGGAAAGGTGGCTGATCAGCTCCTCGTTTTTGGTGAAAATGATGGTTTTCAATCAGCGCAATCCTTCTAGCGGCTATTTATTGACGGTATTGATGTTGGCTACGAGGTAGTCCGTGATTTCCCAGACATTGCCCGAACGCTTGAGCGTGTAGGTGTACAGACGCGGCTCCTTGTAATCCGGATGCTGGTAGATCTGCCGCGCCTTGACCGTGGCCGCGAAGGGGGTGTACCGGGTCTCCACGATCTCGAAGGTATGGGGCAGCAGGACCAGCTGCCACTCGTCCTTGCCCGCCATGATTTGTTTCTTATAGCCGTTCACCCTCAGGTGCTTGGCGGCCTCGCTCAGGCGGTTGAATTGATCGCGGTTTTGCCGGGTGGTCAGGTAGCGGTTGAGATAGAGGTCCTCCAGGTTGATGTAGAGGAAAAATTTGGCCCATTCGTCCGCCATGCGCGCCTTGAGCATGTAGGTGACGACCTCGTCGGGCGGCAGGGTGTCGCGCTGCCGGGCGCGTTCCACGCGCGCTTCCACCTCCACGCGCTCGGCGGGAGACTGCACGGCCGGCCGGATGTTGAGGGTGAGCTTGTTGGAGGTGAGGGACGGGGCGGCGTCCGCCATGTACAGGTCCGGGAAAAACACCGCCTGCACGTAGTAGAGGCCCGCGTCCTTGAGGGCGATGTAGTCGCTTAAGGAGACGGTCAGGCTGTATTCCTCCCCGGGGGAGAGGCTCACGTCGCGGTAGAACACCGGTTTCAGGGTGTTGCGGTTGTTCTGGAACCGGACGGAATGGTAGTCGCTGGGACGGTTGGAGGCGGTGCGCACGTCGAAATCCAGGCTGAACACCCGGTTGTCGGCGATGCGGAACTGGCGCATGTCGACTGCATCGTTTTTCACCGTGATCTTGATTTCGATGTCGTCGTTCAGGAAATAGATTTTCTGCTCCACCAGCTTGATGCCGACCGAGAGGCCGTCGGCCCCGGCTCCATTGCACAGAACGGCGAAAAGGAGTATAAACGTTACGATCTGTTTCAAGGCTTCGCTCCCGGTGCGTCTGGGACGCACGCTTGACAGTGGTCGGGCGACCTGCGACAGGGGCTCCTCATCAGGGCCCGCGCGTGACGGACGCGCCGCCCGTGCCCGAAACGCCTCAGGAGAAGTTTTTCGTGCAGGTTCCCACTCTAGTATCGGCCTCATATAATGATAAAATTATTCTTTAATCATGTAAAGACGCTGCTCAAGGGATTCCGGCCCTACCGCGACGTGCGCACGCTTATTACCGAGCGGCGGGAGGATACGGTCGTACGCGGCGTGGAACGGGGCTTCCTGCCCCTGCTCCTGGCCGCCCTTTACGAGGATTCGGTGCCGGGCGGGCTGGTCATCGTTCCCGAGGAGGGGGAGGCCGAGGAACTGCACGCCGATGTCAGCCTGTTCCTGGGCGAGCGGGTCCTGCGTTTTCCCGCCTGGCAGACCGTGCCCTACTCGGAAATCTCCTCCCAGGAATCGGTGTTCCAGGAACGCGCCAAGACCTTGAGCCTTCTCCTAAACGAAGAGAACAGGATCGTCATTACCTCGGTGCGCGGCGCCCTGAGCCTGCTTCCCCCGCGGCGCTATTTCGAACGGACCGTGCTGCGCGTCCGTCCGGGGCTGCCGCTGAACAGCCGGGATTTCGCCGGGCGGTTGGCGGTCATGGGCTACAGCCGTGTGCCTCGCGTGAGCCTTCCCTCCGAATTCGCGGTACGCGGGGAGGTGATCGACGTTTTCGTACCCCAGGACGGCAAACCCGCACGGCTGCTCCTGGATTTCGACACGGTGGAATCGATACGGGAATTCGATCCCGTCACCCAGCTGTCGGAAAGTCCCCTCCGCGACCTCTGCCTCTCCCCGGTGCGGGAGTTTGTGGTCTCTCCCACGGCCGCGGCCGAATTCGAACGCCACGCCCGGGAAGCGGGATTCGCTCCGGGCGAAGCCGCCGCCGTGCTGGAGCGCATTGAAAACGATCCGGAGGGGGTGGGACGCGAGTATGTGATACCGCTTCTCTTCCCGGATCATGGTACCCTGCTTGACTACCTGCGCCCCCAGGCACCGCTTTTTCTGGTGGATGAGGAACGGTTGACCGCCCGGGCGGAAACGCTGGAGCGGGAGTATGCTCACCAGTACGGCCTGCTGGCCAAAGCGAACAAGGCGGGCTTCCCCCCGGACAGGCTTTTAGCGAACTGGCAGGAGGAGTACGCCTCGCACGAGCCGGCGGTCCGTTTTCCCATGCACCGCGGCGAGGCCGCCGACGCGTCCACCCGCACCGTGGCCCTGGGCTGCGATCCGCCCCGTTCGTTCTTCGGCAACATCGACTACTTTACCGAAGAGATCGACACCCTGCTGGCGGCGGGCTACCGCATCGGGCTCTTCGCCGATTACGAAGCCCAGGCCCTGCGGCTTCGTCACATCCTCGGGGACCGGGAGGTGGACGTCTTCCCCCTGCCCCTGACCGCGGGATTCAGCCTGCCGGCGCTTTCGCTGTTGGTCATCGTGGAAAGCGAAATTTTCCGCCGTAAAAAACGCGTGGCCCGGGCTCTGCGCCGGGTGACCTCCGAACGGATCGATTCGTTCATCGACCTGGAGGAGGGGGATTTCATCGTCCACATCCAGCACGGTATCGGACGCTACCTGGGCATCGAGCGGGTCCGCTCCACTTCCTTTGAAAGGGACTACATCAAGCTGGAGTACGCGGACGCGGAGATTCTCTTTCTGCCCACGGAACAGGTGAACCTGATCGAGCGCTACGTGGTGCCCGGGGGCAAGGGACCGCGCCTGGACAAGATCGGCGGCAAGTCCTGGAGCGCCCGTAAGGAGAAGGTACGCCGGTCGGTGGAGGAACTGGCCGCCCACCTTTTATCGCTGTATTCGGCGCGCAAGCAGACACCCGGCTTCGCCTTTCAGCCCGATACGGAATGGCAGGAGAAATTCGAGGCCGGCTTTCCGTACGAGGAAACGCCCGACCAGCTGACCTGCATCGCGGACGTGAAAAGGGACATGGAGACCCCCAATCCCATGGACCGCCTGATCTGCGGCGATGTGGGCTACGGCAAGACCGAGGTGGCCCTGCGGGCCGCGTTCAAGGCCGTCATGGGAGGCAAGCAGGTGGCGGTCCTGGCCCCCACCACCATCCTGGTCGAGCAGCACTTTGAGACCTTCTCCGAGCGCATGGAGCATTTTCCGGTGCAGATCAGAATGCTCTCCCGTTTTGTCACCAAGCAGGAGCAGAAGCGCACCCTGAAGGAATTGGAGGCTCACCAGGCCGACATTGTCATCGGCACCCACCGGCTGGTGCAGAAGGACGTGCGTTTCAAGAACCTGGGTCTCCTGGTGGTGGACGAGGAGCAGCGCTTCGGCGTAAGGCACAAGGAGCGGCTCAAGGAACTGAAGGCATCCGTCGACTGCCTGGTGCTCTCGGCCACGCCCATTCCGCGCACGCTCTACATGTCGCTCATGAAGATCCGCGACATGTCCCTCCTGAACACGCCCCCGCGCAACCGCCTGCCCATCGAGACGTTCGTGGAGGAATGGAACCACGCCGTGATCGAGAAAGCCGTGCGCCGGGAGATCGAGCGGGGTGGCCAGGTCTTCTTTCTCCACAACCGGATCGAAAGCATTCACGTGGTCTTCAATCTCCTTTCCGAGCTGTTCCCCGAGCTGCGCATCGCCGCGGCGCACGGCCGGATGGAGGGCGACGAGCTGGAAGACATCATGCACGGATTCATCCGCGGCAATTACCACGTGCTGGTCTCCACGGCCATCATCGAAAACGGGATCGACATCCCCAATGTCAACACCATCATCATCGACCGGGCCGACATGTTCGGCATCTCCCAACTGTACCAGCTGCGCGGGCGGGTGGGGCGGTCGGACGTACCGGCTTACGCCTACCTGCTCTACCCGGAGCGGCGGGCCCTGAACGAACGGGCCATGAAGCGTCTCCAGATCATCTCCGACTTTACCGAACTGGGATCGGGCTTCAAGATCGCCCTCAAGGACCTGGAAATCCGCGGGGCCGGCAACCTGCTGGGGCCCGAACAGCACGGCGACATTCTGGCCGTGGGGTTCGACATGTACATGAAACTGCTGGAGGAAGCCATGAACCGCGGCGAACCGGACGAAACCGTCTACCGCGGCCATGAGGTTTTTATTGAACTGGAATACTCGGGCTTCATTCCCGACTCCTACATCGCCGAACCCATGGAAAAGATGGAGACCTACAAGCAGATCGCGGCCGTGACCAGCGAGGAGGAACTGGAGGCCGCGCACGCGCGCATCGAGGACCGGTTCGGCCCCCTGCCCGTGGAACTGGCCAGCCTTCTATCCGTGGCCGAACTGCGCGTCCTGTGCAACAGGCTGGCCGTGCGGTCCCTCAAGGAACAGGGTGACGTGGTGCGGATCGAATTCACCAAGGTGTCGCACATATCCGTGGATAAGGTACTGCGTCTGATCAAGGAGAGCGGGCAGGCGGTCTTTCTGAAGAACGCCTCACCGGAGTGCGTGTTCATCCGTACCGGCAAGATCGGCCTCAAGGAGAAGACGCTGTTTTTGCGGGAGAAGCTGGCTTTTCTGTTGTAAGCGACGGGTGACGGTGCGTGCTAGTCGAGCAGCGAGGTTCCCTGGATCTCTTTTTTCAGGTTCAGGGCGTCCCGCGCGATTTGAAGATAACGGCGGGCGGGCGTGTGTTCCGGATCCAGCTCCAACACCTTCTCCCAGGTGGCGATGGCCTCCTCCAGCCGATCGTTGGAGTAGAGTTCGATTCCCGTCAGGTATAATTTCTCAATTTCCTGCTGTTTGGTGTGGCGGCCCAGATCGCCCAGGTTGAATTTGGCGCTCAGGCTGAACTTGTCCAGGGGGTCCATGGTGCTGGAGAGGTCCAGGTTGTAGTTGACCATGAAGGTGACGGTGTCCAGGTCCAGGGTCGCGCCCAGGGTGACCATGGGATTGGAGCTTTTCAGCTTGACGCCACCCTGGAGGGAGAGGAAGGGCGAGAAGGCCAGGGTGAACCCGGCGGCGAAATAATACTTCTCCGCCGGTATATTCGGATTGAAGCTTACCGGCAGGTTGAAGTCCACGGCCAGAAGCAGGGGGCGCAGGGGTGAATAGGCCAGGCCGAAGGAGGCCAGGGTGGGGAGCGGATCGTCGGATGGCAGGGGAGAGACGTTCCTGAACGTGGCGCCGAGGGAAAAGTTTTTATCATCGGCGTTGTAGAATTTCAGGAGGTTGAAGCGGGTGAGCACGCCCACGTCGGCCATGACTGTCAGGTAGGACTGGTCCGCGTACACGCTCTCCGGGACGCCCATGTAGGCGACCTTCACATTAGCGCCGACCGAGAGTCCGTTGAAATAATAACTTTTAAAAAGATTATAGGAGGCATTGAGGGTGGCGATGAGTTCCAGGTAATAGCCCTTGCCGCCGGCCTGGCCCCAGCCGTCCTTTTCATTGAAAGGCACGTAAAGAAATTTGCCGGCCGCGGCCAGGCCCAGGTCGTCGAGCCGGGTTGCGAAGGTGACCCCCTCCAGATTGGAATCCATGATCCATGAGTGGTGGAGGAAGGCCAATTCTGTCTTGGGCAGGAGGGAACTGCCGGCGGGATTGGACTCGATGAACGAGATATCGTTGGCGACCGCGGTGAAAGCCGTGCCCATGCCCTCGTTTTTACCTCCCAGCGGGATGAACAGGGAGGGGAACAGGGTCATGCCCGCGTTGTCATCCATACTGGGGTAGAAGAAACGGGCCCAATCATAGTAAAAATCCGAGTATTCCGCGAAGGCGCAGACGGTGAGCAGGTTGAAAATTACGAAAAGGAGTGCACGGCGCCGCATATTTCAATGTAAAGTATACAATAAAATCTCGGAAAAAACTATGGAAAACTGAACCGTCGTTCGGAAAAGAGCCCGGTGGGAGGGGGCCCCGGCATCGTATTGACTTAATATGGTTTTTTGTCTATTTTAACTTGGCTGTCGCGCCACCTTAGCTCAGTTGGCAGAGCACGTGACTTGTAATCTCGGGGTCCTCGGTTCAAATCCGAGAGGTGGCTGGTCTTATTTGGGGAGATTCCCGAGTGGTCAAAGGGGGCAGACTGTAAATCTGTTGGCTTACGCCTTCGAAGGTTCAAATCCTTCTCTCCCCATCCCCTTTACTTCAAAATCGAATGTGCCGTTGTCGACAACGCCACATTCGATTATTTTTTTAAGGCGGCCGGACATGACTGAACCAGCGTGTTTTTCGCAAGAGTCAACCGCGTTTTACGCCGATACAGGACTGCGTTTCGGCTGCCGCCGCTGTTCCGCCTGCTGCCGCTTCACGCCGGGTTTCGTCCTGCTTTCCCCGATCGATCTCGTGGATCTCATGACCGCCGTGACCGTGCCCTGGGAGGAGTTCAAGCGGCGGTTCCTGCGCCCATTGAGGATCGGTCCGTTTATCCGCCTGAGTCTCCAGGAGAAAGCCGATTACGACTGTATCTTCTGGGAGAACGGCGGGTGCCGCGTCTATGACCACCGGCCCCTGCAATGCCGGAGTTTTCCCTTCTGGAGCCACATTCTTTCCTCGCGTTCCGCCTGGAACGATCAAAAAAAGAACTGCCCCGGCATGGACAGGGGGCCGCTGCACGATCCCCCGGAGATTGCCGCCTGGCTTCAGGCCCGGTTGCATGACCGCCTGGTGGAATTGTCCGACGAAGATCTGGCGGGCCTGACCGAGGATGACGCGCTGGGGCGCGGCGAGTGAGTGAGGGGACGGAGCGCGACGTGAACAGAATCTTTGACCTGACGGACAAAGAACTGGTGCTGCTTTACCTGCTCCTCAAGGAACGGGAATGCCCGGACGAGCGGGCCCGGACCCAACTGCTGGCCCGGGTGGAGGCCATACTTTTTGAGTTCATGACCATCGACCAGGTCGAAC
>CAYQRT010000134.1:0-7688 GCA_964419695.1 uncultured Spirochaetaceae bacterium
CAGCCTCTCACCGGGGAGGGCGAAACCGAGGCCGAATCCTACGTACAATTGCCCAAAATCGCGCTTTTCCCCGGGGAAAAGCTCCTCCAGGTGCTCACCACCAACCTGGACCAGGACGAGGCCAACGAACAGGTGATCATGATCAAACGCACCGACCTGGCCGCAGCGCCCGTGCGGATGATCATCGCCGACTTCGAAAACTCAGACCGAGGGTACGTCCGCAGCTTTGAGACCGATCTGGGGGCCACGGACGAACGGACGGTCCGCATCGACGTCTCGGACGTCATCGGCAACAACACCCTGCAGGTGGTGGTGAGCGGCATGAACGCCGCCACCCAGGCCACCCTGGACGCCTTCCGCCCGGTCTCCGGCCCGGGCGCGCGCCTGGTCTACCGGTCGTTCTGCAGCCTCGTCTCCGCGGGCACCATAGAAATAGACGAATCGGATTCCGCGGGATACTCGGGCGGCCACCGCTACGGCACGAGCTTCCCCGTCATCGTCTACCACCCGGATCCCCGGGCCAGCGACGTCTCCACCATGGTCAAGGAGACCTACACCTACAACTACGGCGCCCAGATCTACCTGCTGCGCAAAAGCGAGACCGTCAAAACGGACGTGGCGGCCGAAAGCCGGCTCACCAGCCTGCTGCAGAACTCCACCCCCGAGCTTTTTAAGAAATTTATCCGGGGCATCTGGTACCGCACGGACGACCTGGGGCGCAGCGACGAAAAGATCCTGGCCTTCGATCCGGAGAACGAGGACGTGGCCTTTTACAGCCATGACGTTCAGGAAGTCTACCAATGGAAATACTCCCGGCGCAGCCTCTTCAACACCCTCCAGATTTACACGGAAAGCGCGCTCTTGAAGTCCGTCCAGCCCAATATCACCGTGGTCCTCCATTCGCCCGACAAACTTTCCATTGCGGTCACCGAATACTCCAGCATGGAGCAATGGCTCAACGAGCAGTGGGGCGGGACCTACGTGCGATTGCAGAAGGACGCCATGCTTGAGCGGGCACGGGGGGGCTCCAACGTCTCCCGCCTGACCGAATCGTTCTTCCAGGGGGCCTACGTCTCACCCGACGGATCGCGTCTCGACTTCGCCTACCCCCGTTTTACCTGGCGGAACGGCGGGGCCGCCCGTGAAGGCGGCTTCGCCGTGGTGGAATTCTCAACACGCGAGGCCACCCGGTACCTGCTGGAGATGAAGGTCATCGAAGAGCAGGGACTCGTGGTCACCGACCTCTTTTATATCGTGGAAACCACCGACGTCCTCAAAACCGGCGAGCCGCTCTCCTCCTTCACGCTTTTACCCGCGCGCACTACAGTCTACGGCGTGGAGGACACCAAGGGCCAGCCCCTGCATTTTACCCGCAGCGCCGGCTGAAAGCCCGCAAAACCCGTTTACAATTTTTTTACAGATTTTTACCGCCCCGTAACAACGCGGCCCGGACCACGCCCTACAATGGGAGCATGAACATGATCGACAGGAGGTATGTCATGACACACGCAAAAAAGGTACTGCTGGTGACGCTGCTCCTCACCGTCTGCGCCGCCGGTTTCCACGCCGAAGAACTTATTCAGACGGCCATTCTTCTGGACACCAGCTCCAGTATGAGCGGCCTGATCACCCAGGCCAAAACCAAACTCTGGAAGATCGTCAATGAGCTGGCCCTGGCCAAACGCCGCGGCGAGAGTCCCGCGCTGGAAGTGGCCGTGTACGAGTACGGCAACAGCGGCCTGTCTGCGGACTCAGGCTACATCCGCCAGGTGCTTCCCCTGACCCGCGACCTGGACAAGGTCTCCGAGTCCCTCTTCACCCTCACCACCAACGGCGGTTCCGAATACTGCGGGCAGGTCATTGAACGCGCCGCCCGGGACCTGGCCTGGGACAAAAACGCCGCCGTCCTCAAGCTGGTGTACATAGCCGGCAACGAGGAATTCAACCAGGGGCGGGTCGACTACAAGGCGGCCTGCCGCGAGGCCATCGGCCGGGGCATCATCGTCAACACCATCTACTGCGGCGATAATGCCGAAGGCGCGCGTACCTTCTGGCTTGCGGGTGCGGAGCTGGCGGACGGCCAGTACTTCAGCATCGACCAGAACGCGGTGACCGCCTACATCAAGGCCCCGCAGGACCAGGAGATCCTCAAGCTGAACGCGGAACTGAACAAGACGTATCTGGCCTACGGCAAGGAAGGCCGGGCCGGCCGGGAACTCCAGGCCGCGCAGGATTCGAACGCCGCCTCCTCGGGCGCGGGCGTGATCGTGGAGCGCTCCATCGCCAAATCCAAGGCGCAGTACGCGAACGACCGCTGGGACCTGGTGGACGCGGTCAACGCGGGCAAGGTGAATCCCGCCGAACTGAACGAAGACGAAATGCCCGCCGAATTGCGCGACAAGACGCCCGCGGAACAGAAGCAGATCATCGAAGCCAAGACCAAGGAACGCGCCGCCATACAGAAGAAGATAAGCGATCTGGAAAAAGAGCGCCGGGCCTTCATCGCCAAGGAACAGAAAGCGGCCGGCGACAAAAGCACCCTGGACGCGGCCATCCTGGAGAGCGTCCGCACCCAGGCGGGCAAGCAACACTATACCTTTGAAGAGTAGGAGGTGAGCATATGAAACGCCGCAGCGTATACACCGCCGCTTGGGCCCTGCTGGTTCTGGTTCTGACGGCCGGCCAGGCCTTCGGCGACGGGTTCATCGTCGTCCCCCGGCCGCCCGTGCATCCGGTTTCGGTCGCCCCGGGCCCCTTTCCCCTGGAGGTGAAATACCACCACGTGAAGGTCGCCATCCGGGACCGCACGGCCGTTACGTCGATCGACCAGGTATTTTACAACCCGCACAACCAGAACCTGGAAGGCGAATATATTTTCCCGGTGCCCAAGGGAGCGGTCATCAACAATTTCAGCATGGACATCGACGGCAAGGAGATGCGCGCCGAACTGCTCGACGCGGCCAAAGCGCGGCGGATCTATGAGGAAATCGTCCGCCAGATCCGCGATCCCGCCCTGCTCGAGTACCAGGGCACCAATATCTTTCGTTTGAGAATTTTCCCCATAGAGGCACACAAGGATAAACGCATCCGCATCTCGTATTCGGAGATATTGGGCAGGGAGGGCTCACGTATTGAGTACGTCTATCCCCTCAATACCGAAAAATTCTCCGCCGCCCCTTTGCAATCCGTGTCCGTGGCGGTATCCATTGAAAGCAGCGAAAAGATCAAGAACATTTTCTCCACCACCCACACGGTGGACACGATCTTCAAGGGCGACCGCCGGGCCACCGCCGGCTGGGAGGCCGAGCACGTGAAACCCGACACCGATTTCAAACTCTACTATACCCAGGATAAGGCAGATTTCGGCGTTTCGCTCCTGGCCCACCGGGTGGCGGGCGACGACGGTTTCTTTTTCCTGGACCTCTCCCCCGGCTACTGGGCCGAAAACCGGACACACGTGCCCAAGGACGTGGTGTTCGTGCTGGACGTCTCCGGCAGCATGGCCGGCGACAAACTGGCCAAGGCCAAAAGCGCCCTGGTCCGCTGCCTGGAGCGGCTGGACCCCAGCGACCGTTTCGGCGTCATCCGCTTTTCCACCGAGGCCGAGACGTTCACCGACACGCTCCTGAATGCGGACAAACCGTCGCTCCAGCGGGCCGTGGATTATGTGAACAAGCTGTTGGCTGTGGGTGGAACCAACATTGAGGACGCCCTGGCCCAGGCCCTCAGGCTGGGCGGCGCCGGAACCGCGGACGACTCCCGCGCCCGGATGGTCGTCTTTATCACGGACGGTAAACCCACCATCGGGGAGACCGACTCCGACCGTCTGGTGGCCGGCCTTACCCGCGCCAACCGCGGACACCTGCGGATCTTCACCGTAGGCATCGACTCCTCGCTGGACACCATTCTCCTGGACAAGATCACCACGAGCACGCGGGCCTACCGTACCTACGTGACGCCCCGGGAGGACATTGAGGCGAAGATAGCGGCCTTCTACCAGAAACTGGACGCGCCCGTGCTGGCCAATCTCACGCTTTCGGTGTCGGGCGGCGTCAAACTCTCCGCCGTCCAGCCCTCACTCACCGATCTTCCCGATCTCTTTCGGGGGTCATCGCTCACCCTGCTGGGCCGCTACCGCGGCGACGGAACGGCCACCCTGACACTCAAGGGCACCGCGGCCGGCCGGCCGGTCGAATACGCCTACCAACTCACCTTCCCCGCCGCCGACAGCGACTATGAAAACATCGCCCCGCTCTGGGCCTCGCGACGCATCGGGTACCTGCTGGAACAGATGCGCCTGGCTGGAGAAAGCAAGGAGGTGATCGACGAAGTGACGTCCCTGGCCCGTACCTACGGCATCATTACGCCCTACACGAGCTACCTGGTGCTGGAAGACGAGCGGCGCCGTGTGACCCGGCGTGAACTTCCGGAACGCGATCAAACCCTGCGCAACATGGCCCCGCCCACGAGTGAATTTTACAACAAAAGCCGCTCCGGCTACGACGAAATGAAGGAAGAATCCGGAGTGGGCGGCGTGCGGGCCAGCAATGAAGTTCAAGATCTGCGGCTGGCGCAGGCTAATGACGCGGCCAAGAAATCATCGCCGCGACTCAACTACCGGGACGCCTCCGGCCGCACGGTGGACGTGCAGACCCGGATCAAACAGGTGCAGGGTCGGGCCTTCTACAATTCGGGTAAGGAGTGGAACGACTCCGCCATCCAGAACCAACGCCCCCGCCGGACCAATCGCGTTCAGTTCGGCAGCGACGCGTACTGGCAACTGGTCAAGGACAAGCCCGCCTCGGGCGAGTTCCTCTCACTGGGCGCCAGTGTCCGCTTCATGCTGGACGGAGACCTCTACGAAATATACGAATGATAACGCGCATCACGGCGTCCCGTCCGGGGCGCCGTTTTTTTTTCGAACGGGATGGTTATTGGAGGGAGACATCGAAGCGGTCGATCACGCAGCGCACGCCGTTCTCGCCGCCCAGCACCGTCTGCCCCTTCTCGTTTCCCGCCTCCACGTTCACGGGTTTCTCCGTGTCGGAGGCGAGGACACCGTCCTGCTTCCACACCACGCGCCAGCGACCGGGCGAGGGGGTCACGGAAAGGGTGATGAGGGTCCGGACGCCGGGGGCCAGCTTGGTGATGCCCGACGGGAAGAGATATTCATCGGTTTTGGTTTTCAGCCTGAGCACCGGTTCGCCTTCCTTGCCGATCGTGCATTCGAGGGCGACCGTCTTGTCGGCGCTGGCCAGCCGGAAAAGCCGGCGGCCGGTGTTGTCTCCCTCGAAGGAAACGCCGATCGATAACGTCCAGGGGGCGGGGGCGCGGGAACGCAGGGGCGTCACCAGTTCCGGGCAGACAAAGCCCGTGCGCCCGTCGAATTTCATGCCGATCGCCTCGTCCCTGATCACCGGCTTGGGCTGTTTGAGTCCCCGGGCGGTGGACGATTCGCGTTCGCGCAGGGCGCTGACATAGATATCGAAAAGCGAGTAGTGCGGACGTAGAGCGTTTTTCTCCGCCCGGGTCCCCTCAAGCTGATCACGTTCGGAGATGAACAGTTCCGCGGTGGCGCGCGAGGACGCGGCAAAGGCAAAATCGCCCGCGGCCGGCGGGAAGGGAAAGACTTCCAGCGTGACCGAGTAGACGCCGTCGTTGTCCGGCGCCTCCCAGAGAATCTGGTCGTAGCCTTCGGAAAGGAGTCCCTTGGCCACCACCTTCTTGCCCTGGGTCCAGCGGAGGTATTGCTTCATGTCGGGGGTCTCCGCCACGTCCGCGATCAAGAGCACCGGACGCGACGGGGTAATCACCAGGGGAAAGGAAAGGATGCCCTCGATTAAGGGCGGCCGTTTCACCAGGAAGAAACTCCTGCGTTCCTTGACAAGGAAGGCGTTTTTCCGGGTGAGCGTCAATTCGACCGCGTACTGGCCGGGGGCCAGCTGGGAGGGAAGTTCAATGGCGGTGTCTGTATTGATGGAGGGAGCGGTTTTCTCCTGGCGAACGACCAACTCGCCGGATGCGTCATAGAGGTCGGTGGCCAGTGACAACCCGGCGGCGTTTTCTTCATCGCCATTGATCCTGAAGAAAACATAGGCGCCGCCATTGCCCGAGTCCTGCCGGGAGACGACTTCACCGTCAGCGAGTGAAGCGAATTCCACTTCATAATGGTCGGCACCCGGGAAGAGTTCGGGATTATCCCCGCAGGAACTTACCGCCACCAAAATAGAGAAGATGGTACCTATTGAGAAAAGGCTTCTTTTCATTCCCCTCATTACTAAATTACACCATTTTGCCTGAAAAAACATCCAAATGATATAATTTTTCATATACATGATATCATAAATAAAATCCACAAACAAGCATGCCGACACTGGACTTTACTGTGTAGAAATATAGTGTCCCTGGATGTTCTATTCCATTTAATTATATCAACAATTCAACGTTTATTATTGATTTATTTTTAAAAATGCATTAAATTATTCAAGGTATTTTTAAATTTTTTAGAATGGAACTGAATACCGAAGGAGAGTTTGGCATGGAAAAGCGAATCCTGCAGGAATGTCCTCTCTGTAAAACCACACTCAAAGTGCGCGTCCTCCAATGTCCCTCCTGCCAGACAAAAATCGAGGGAACGTTCGATCCGCCCCTATCCAAAATATTCACATTATCCGCGCGTGATATTGATTTCATCGAGTTGTTCATCCGGGTCCGCGGCAACATCAAGGAGATGGAAAAGGCGCTGGGGCTCTCCTACCCCACGGTCCGCAGCATGCTGGACGGGGTCATTGAGCGGCTGGGCTATCCGGTCCGGGAATCTCTGGACAAAAAACGCCGTTTGGATATCATTGAGCAGCTGGAGAAAGGCACGATAACGGCCGACAAAGCGGCCGAACTCATCAGCACCGGCGATGCCGGGGAAGAGAACGAATCCTCCTCCTCATAAGGAACGGGAGCGACCGACAGGGGGCACAGACCGATGGATCAGGAAAAAATGAAAATCCTGCACATGGTGGAAGAGAAGAAAATTTCCGCCGGAGAGGCGGCCAAGCTGTTGGACGCTCTGGAACAATGCCAGGCCGCTCCGGAGGAGCCGCGTCCCGCCCGCTCCGATCTTCAGGGACGGGTGCTTAAGATCAAGGTGAGCGATCTGGACTCGGGCCGGGCGCGCGTCAACTTGTGCCTGCCGGTGGGGATCGCCCACATCATCAAGTCGCTCATCCCCGACCAGGAAATGAAGCGGATGGAAGAACAAGGGATAAAAATAAACGCCATCATGGCGGCTATCAATTCCAATACCACGGGCAAAATTTTCGACGTTGAGGACGAGCTGCATCGCGCCCACGTGGAAATCAGCATCGAATAGTCCCCGCCGGTGGACCGGCCCCGCGCCGCCTCAGTCCCCACCGCCACCGGCGCCGGATGCGGCGGCCACGGCCCCCCATGTTCCCGCGAACGGCACGGTCACGTTCACATTCAGGTCCTCCCCCTCCGGCGACTGCATACGCACGCAAAAACAATAGAGCAGATGGAAGGGAACCAACGCCGTACTTCCCTTCCGGTTATACAATCTGTCCCCCACAATGGGACATCCCATGGAAGCCATGTGCAATCTGATCTGGTGGCGCACGCCCTTGGTGATCACCACTTCGAGCCGGTAGGGCCACGCATCGTCGTACCAGTCCGGA
>CAYQRT010000134.1:7698-8025 GCA_964419695.1 uncultured Spirochaetaceae bacterium
TGTACTACATGACCCGGGATAAGGCCGGCGCCAAGGGCCAAGGGCGGCTTTTCTTCCACCAACCGCCAGACGGTGTGCGCGGCCAACGCGCGGCCGCGTTTCGCCCGTCCCGCGCCGGCGAGCAGCATGCGCCGGGCGGATTTTGTCGAATGTCCCAGCGGATGATCGATCTCTCCCGCGGCCGCGGGATGCCCATGGACCACGGCATAATAGGTCTTCACCACCCGTTCGGCCTGCATGGCCTCGGCATAGAATTGAAAACCAGCCCGGGTGTTGGCGAACAATACCAGACCGCCCGTGTCATTGTCCAATCGATTGAGGAGTCCG
>CAYQRT010000135.1:0-6655 GCA_964419695.1 uncultured Spirochaetaceae bacterium
GGCCCCCCAGCTGGAGGCCTTCTATCCGGACCTCTCCGACGAGCGGGTGGTCTCCGCCCTGGCCCTCGTGCACCAGCGCTACAGCACCAACACCTTCCCCTCCTGGCCCCTGGCCCAGCCCTTCCGCGGCCTGGCCCACAACGGGGAGATCAACACCCTGCGCGGCAACGTCAACAAGATGAACGCCCGGGAAACCACCCTGCGCTCCGAGGCCTTCGGCGACGACATCGCCAAACTCCACCCCGTGGTCGTGCCGGGCCTCTCCGATTCGGGCCAGCTCGACAACGTGTTCGAACTGTTGAACATGAGCGGGCGAAGCCTGGAGCACACCGTCATGATGCTCATTCCCGAGGCGTTCGGCGCCAAGTACCACATCAGCCAGGACAAGCGCGCCTTTTACGAATACCACGCGGCCGTCATGGAGCCCTGGGACGGCCCAGCCGCCGTGGCCTTCAC
Organism: uncultured Spirochaetaceae bacterium; assembly: GCA_964419695.1. Taxonomy (GTDB): domain Bacteria; phylum Spirochaetota; class Spirochaetia; order SZUA-6; family RPPD01; genus JAFGSW01. Next base: position 457 of record CAYQRT010000135.1, read on the forward strand.
CGACGGCGTCAAAATCGGCGCCGTGCTCGATCGCAACGGTCTGCGTCCGGCCCGCTACACCGTCACCAAGAGCGACAAGATCATATTGGCCTCGGAAACCGGCGTGCTGGACGTGCCCCCGGAGGACGTACTGCGCAAGGGCCGCCTGGCCCCGGGCAAGATGATCATCGTGGACACGGCCGCGGGCCGCATCATCAATGACAACGAGATCAAGGCCACCATCTCCCGGCGCAAACCTTACCGGCGCTGGCTGGAAGCCAACCGCATCGAACTGAAGGGTCTCTTTCAGTCACCCGAACCCGTGGCCGTGGAGCAGGACTGTCTGGCCACCCGTCAGAAGATGTTCGGCTACTCGCTGGAAGACATCACCATGATCCTGGCCCCCATGGCCCGCAATGCCCAGGAACCCGTGGGCTCCATGGGCAACGATTCAGCCCTCGCCGTATTGGAGGAACGGCCCGTGCTCCTCCACCAGTATTTCAAACAGCTCTTTGCCCAGGTCACCAACCCGCCCATCGACCCCTACCGGGAAAACCTGGTCATGTCCCTCATGAGTTTCATCGGCCGGGAGGCCAACCTGATGGAGGAGTCACCGCTGCATTGCCACCGGCTCAAACTCCCCTACCCCATCCTCACCAATGAGGACATGAGCAAGCTCAAGCGCGCGGACTCCGAAGACCTGAAGACCGCCGTGCTCCCCATGCTCTTTTCCCTGCCTGAGCACGCCGACGAATCCGGCCGGGACCTGTCCGAAGCGGGGCGCGTCCTGGAGGACGCCCTCGAACGCCTGACCCGCCTGGCGGAGGAACAGGTGGACGCGGGCGCCTCCATCCTCATCCTCTCCGACCGCGACGCGGACGAGGGGCGCGTACCCATGCCCGCCCTGCTGGCCGTGTCGGCCGTCCACCACCACCTGACCCGCACGGGCAAACGCCACCTGGCCGGCCTGGTGCTCGAATCGGGCGAAACGCGCGACGTCATGCAGTTCGCCACCCTCATCGGCTTCGGCGCCAGCGCGGTCAATCCCTACCTGGCCTTCGAGACCCTGGTGGAGCTGAAGGAAGCGGGCCGCTTCCCCGATGACATGAAGATCGAGGCTGTGTTCGAGAACTACATCACCGCCGTCAAGAAGGGCCTGCTCAAGGTCATGTCCAAGATGGGCGTTTCCACCATCAGGAGCTACAAGGGCGCGCAGCTCTTTGAGGCGGTGGGCATCGATCAACCCGTTATTGACAAATACTTTCCCGGCACCAGCTCCCGCATCGGCGGGGTGGGCCTGGACGTGATCGCCGGGGAGGCGTTGTCGCGACACGACCGCGCCTACCGGGAGGCCGCGCGCAACGAGGATAGTCTTGACTCGGGCGGAGAAATTCATTTCCGTACCAACGGCCCCAAACACATCCTGACGCCCGAGGCCGTCACCACCTTGCAGCACGCGGTGCGGCGGGGCGATTATGCATTGTTCAAGCAGTATTCCGCCCTGGTGGACGACTCCGCCAAAAATCTCTGCACCATCCGCGGCCTGCTTGAGTTGAAACCGGGCACGCCCGTGCCCCTGGAGCAAGTGGAGCCGGTGGAGGCCATCGTCAAGCGCTTCTACACGGGCGCCATGTCCTTCGGCTCCATCAGTAAGGAGGCGCACGAAACCATCGCCATTGCCATGAACCGCCTGGGTGGCGGATCCAACTCCGGCGAGGGAGGGGAAGATGAAGCCCGCTTCGTACCGCTGCCCAACGGTGACAGCAAAATGAGCCGGGTCAAGCAGGTGGCCTCGGCCCGCTTCGGCGTCACCTCCAACTACCTGGTCCACGCCCGGGAACTGCAGATTAAAATGGCCCAAGGCGCCAAACCCGGCGAGGGCGGCCAGCTGCCCGGACATAAAGTGGACGAGACCATCGCCAGGGTCAGGCACTCCACCCCGGGCGTCATGCTCATTTCGCCCCCGCCCCACCATGACATCTATTCCATCGAGGACCTGGCCCAGCTCATCTTCGACCTGAAGAACGCCAATCCCACGGCGCGCGTCTCCGTCAAGCTGGTGGCGGAAGTGGGCGTGGGCACGGTGGCCGCGGGCGTGGCCAAGGGCAAGGCCGACATGGTGCTCATCTCCGGGCACGACGGCGGCACGGGCGCCTCGCCCATCTCTTCCATAAAATTCGCCGGCATCCCCTGGGAGATCGGCCTGGCCGAGACCCAGCAGACGCTCGTCCTGAACCACCTGCGCGACAAGATCCGGGTGCAGGCGGACGGCAAGATGAAGACCGGCCGCGACGTGGTCGTCGCCGCCCTGTTGGGCGCGGAGGAAGTGGGATTCGGTACCTTCACCCTGGTCTCGCTCGGCTGCATCATGATGCGCAAGTGCCACTTGAACACCTGTCCGGTGGGCGTGGCCACCCAGGACCCGGAACTGCGCCGGCGCTTCACGGGAAAACCGGAGCACCTCATCAACTTCATGCGCTTTGTGGCGCAGGAAGTACGCGAACTCATGGCCGCGCTCGGCTTCCGTACTTTCCAGGAAATGGTGGGACGGGCCGACAGGCTGAACTTCACACCGGCCCTCGAGCACTGGAAGGCCAAAGGCCTCGATCTCTCCCGCCTCCTGGTGGTGCCGGAGAATCCGTCACCGAACGGGCCCGTCCACCGCTCCATCGAAGGGCCTGCCAAGCCCATCGACCTTACCCGCTCGATCGACGCCGAACTCATCCGCCACGCCCAGAGCGCGCTGGACAAGAGCGCCCCGGTGCACCTTTCCCTCCCCATCCGGAACTCCAACCGCACGGTGGGCGCTCTCTTGAGCCGGGAAGTCTCGCTGCGCTACGGCTCGGACGGTCTGCCGGAGAACACCATTAATTGCAAATTCACCGGTTCCGCCGGACAGAGCTTCGGCGCCTTCCTGGCCAAGGGGGTGAGTTTTGAAATCGAAGGCGACGCCAACGACTACTTCGGCAAGGGGCTGTCCGGCGGGCGGATCATTATCTACCCGCCGCGCCAGGCCACCTTCCGCGCCGAACGGAACATCATTGTGGGCAACGTCAGCCTCTTCGGCGCCACCGGCGGCGAGGCGTACATCCACGGCATGGCCGGCGAAAGGTTTGCGGTCAGAAATTCGGGAGCCGTGGCCGTGGTGGAGGGCGTGGGCGACCATGCCTGCGAATACATGACCGGGGGACTGGTGGTGGTCCTGGGACGCACCGGCCAGAACTTCGCGGCCGGCATGTCCGGCGGCATGGCCTATGTTCTGGATTCGGACCAGCTCTTCGACACGCACTGCAACCTGGAGATGGTGGACATCGAGCCGGTGCTGGACCCGGCCGAGCAGGCCCGCCTGCACGAGCTCATCAACCGCCACGTCACGCACACGGGAAGCGAGTACGCTTCCCACATTCTCAGGGACTGGACCGAACTGGTCATGCAGTTCGTGCGCGTCATGCCGATCGACTACCGCCGGGCGCTCGATCGCCTCAAAAAACAGGAAATGAAGGAAGCGGAACAGGTGACCGTCACCGAGGAGGTCTACCCCCAGGAGGCGGACGCCAAGGAGGTGTTGCGATAATGGGCAAACCAACGGGATTCATGGAATACGAACGGAAATCGTTTGCCTACCGCCGGGTCGCCGAGCGGCTGCGGGATTATAATGAATTCGTCTCCACGCAGGACGAGGAAGAGATGCGGCTGCAGGGGGCGCGCTGCATGGATTGCGGCATCCCCTTCTGCCATTCCCTGGGGTGCCCCGTGTTCAATCTCATTCCCGAATGGAACGATCTGGTCTACCGGGGCCAATGGCGGGAGGCGTACGAACGCCTGGATCTGACCAACAACCTGCCCGAGATCACGGGGCGGGTCTGTCCCGCGCCCTGCGAGACCTCCTGCACCCTGTCCATCAACGCCGCCCCCATCACCATCAAGGAGATCGAACTGGCGATTATCGAAAAAGCCTTCGCCGAAGGCTGGGTGGTGCCCCGGCCGCCGCAGTGCCTTTCCGGCAAGCGCGTGGCCGTGGTGGGCTCCGGACCGGCCGGCCTGGCCGCCTCCCAACAGCTCCGGCGCGCCGGGCACGAAGTGACGCTTTTTGAATCATCCCGGAAGCCGGGTGGTATTCTGCGTTACGGCATCCCGGATTTCAAGCTGGAGAAAAGGATCCTGGACCGGCGCATCGAGGTGCTGGGCCGGGAGGGCATCAAATTCGAGACCGGCGTAGAGGTGGGCGAGGACGTCTCCGTCCGCTACATCCGGCAGAAATACGACGCCATCCTCGTCACCCTGGGCGCGGGCGAACCGCGCGATCTCTCCGTACCGGGACGGGGCCTCGAGGGCATTCACTTCGCCATGGATTTTCTCACCCGGCAGAACCGGCTCCTGGCGGGCGAAATCGACGAAAGCGACCTGATAAGCGCCCGGGGCAAGACGGTACTCGTGATCGGCGGCGGCGACACCGGCTCCGACTGCGTGGGCACGGCCAACCGTCAGGGCGCCAAAAAAGTTTTCCAGTTCGAGATTCTGCCCCGGCCGCCCGAGTCGCAAGATGCCTGGAACCCGGAATGGCCGGCCTGGCCCAATATCCTGCGTACATCTTCCTCCCACGAGGAGGGCGCGGAACGCGACTGGTCCATCAACACCCGCCAGTTCTCCGGCCGCGACGTGCACGTGGAGCAGGGGGTCTTTGAGCGCGTAACCTGGGACAAGGGCGCGGACGGCCGCTACAACATGAAACCGGTGGCGGGAAGCGAGTTTACCCTCTCCGTGGACCTGGTGCTCCTGGCCATGGGTTTTCTTCACCCCAAGCATTCCCGGCTTCTGGATGACCTGCGGGTGGAATACGATCCGCGCGGCAACGTCAAAACCAACGGTCGTTATGCGACCAGCGCTCCCGGCGTCTTTGCCGCCGGCGACGCCGCCACCGGGGCCTCCCTGGTGGTGCGCGCCATCTGGCACGGCCGCGAAGCGGCCCGGGCGGTGAACGACTTCCTGCAGGGGCATTGAACGCGGCCGGCGCGCCGGGACGATACCCACGACCGATAACATTGAATTACCTCTTTCCCCGTGATATGGTTGCCTAGTAATAGCCTCAATGTAGCAGGGAAAAACGGGGGTTGCATGAAAAAGCTGTTTACCGTCCTCTTACTTCTCTCCGGCGCCGCCCTACTCTCCGCCCAGAGCCTGGCCATCGCGGTCAATGATTTCACCGTGGCGTCGGACAACGCCTCCTATAAGTACCTGGGCAAGGGTATCTCCCGCCTGGTGGCGAGCGAGCTTCGTAAATCCGACCGGGTCACCCTCGTTGAGCGTGAACAGATGAACCAAGTACTCGCCGAGCAGAAATTATCCGTCTCCGACCTGGCGGACGCCTCCAAGCAGATCCGCATCGGCCGGCTCCTGGCGGCACAGTACCTTGTCCTGGGAGAAATCATCGACATGGGGCCGGCCGGCATGCTCATCTCCGTGCGAATGGTGGATACCACCACCGGTGCCATCCCGGGCCGGGCGGAAAAGCAGGGGGCGCTCGCCACGTATGATTTTCTCTGCGCGTATCTGGCCACGGCCCTCCTGCAATCACTCAATGTAACCGCTGACAAAACCACCGTCGCCAAAATTGAAAACCGGCGCGAAAAAAAGGCCGAGGCCATCATAAAAACCTCACAGGGCATCGATGCCTACGATAAAAACGATACCACCGCGGCCAAAGAAGCGCTCGAGGAAGCGCGGCGCCTGGATCCGTCCAACGCCGTGGCCGCCGAGTACCTGGCCAAACTGCCCGGCAACACGTCGCGCTTCAAACTGGCGCTCGAGCCCTTCTATATGGATGAAAACCCCGCCTCCCTGGGCCTGCTCAAGGAAGACCGGCTCTACCTGGTGGGCAACGCGGCCATCGACGTCCTGGGCGACCTCTTCGCTTTCCTGACCCACACCCGGTACTACGGATACGTATTTCCCAACGGCGACTATGCCAAGGAGACGGACTGGAAATGCAAGCTCGGGTACGCCCTGCCCCTCGCGGACGGTCTCGGAATCCAGGTTGAATTTTTTTACTTCGGGCTTTATACCGAAGTGCAGATGCCCGCGTCGCCGAGCCCCGTCTTCCATTCCTACCGCTCGCTCCAGTCGGGCCTGGGCGGCTTGGTCGTTTGCGTAATAAAAAAAAACGACTGGTTGTCCCTGGGCGCGGGCGGCAGCGTGTTCGTGGAAACCAATTTCGTGGCGG
>CAYQRT010000135.1:6665-7915 GCA_964419695.1 uncultured Spirochaetaceae bacterium
TCTTTCCCAACTGGGAAAACGGGGCCCATCCCGCGTTCAGTCTCCAGGCCGGCGCCGTGCTCCAGGATCCGTCGGGAGTGTTCGTATACGACCTCCAGGCGGGATACTGCAGCGGCAAGCTGCAATTCGAGGATAATGACGCGGGCCTTTTGACGGTCACCGACTTCGTTTCCCCCCTGTTCATCGAACAAACAGCATCCTGGGCGGTCAACGGCAAGCGAACCCACCTGATCTGCAAACAGCATAACGACATCGGCCTGGACCGGGTCTACTATTACGGAAGCCTCGTACCGGCCGTGGAACATTTCTTCGCGGACTGGTGCTCCGCCCGCCTGGGCGCGGAGTTGATCTACTCCCGCCTGTACGACACCGACCGGTTCGGGTACGGGGGCACGGCGGGAATCACCCTGGTGTTGGGAAAAGTCGATCTGGATCTGAGCTTCAGCCTGCGCTCCAAACCGTCGCGGGTTATGGCGGGATATTCGTTTCCCGAAGGCATCATCACCATCGGGGTCAACCTGAACGGATTACTCGTGTCCCAGGCTCGCTAGGGCATTTCGACCACCGGCGCGTCGATGCGCGGCTCGCGCCAGGGACTCTTCAACTGGAGCCGGGCCAGCCGCTGGTATTCGCCGGCGGCGTCGGCGGAGGCCAACAACCGGAGGAAGTAACGGCCTTGGTCGCGCACCGGCACCAGCTCGTAGCTGATGAGTCCAAGGTAGTAGAGCCGTCGGAAGAAATCGCGCTCGGCGAGGTAGTCGGTCACCGTCCGGCGGGAAAGCGCCGTTTTCAGGAAGTCATCCAGGGTGGTGAAGCGGTAGTCGGGAATATGGCGGCGAATCTGCAGCATGCCCTCGGTCACGAGCGGAATCATGCCGAAAACCGCCGGTTCCAGCGCCGGTTCGAAGTTCCATGACTTGTAGTAGTATTCCGCCAGGTCGGAGAGGGCGGTGGTGGAGTACGTCTCATTGATGCGGTTGAGGAGAAAAGTGACGTCAAAGCCTTTTCTCCGGAAGAGGGTCATTAAATTCTTTCTGAAATTCTTACGGTTCCTCTCCTCTCCGCTCATCACCGGGTCGCCCTGAATGATCTCCTTGAACGTTTTTTCCATCATTCCGTAGCGCTTGCCCAGACGGTAGAGGCGGGCCAGACGGTAAAGGACCTGGTACTGCATGTCCGGTACGTTGAAGGCGGCGCGCTGATCGTAAGCCCGCCGGTACTGCCGTTCGGCCACTGGATAATCGCCCTGC
>CAYQRT010000136.1:0-994 GCA_964419695.1 uncultured Spirochaetaceae bacterium
TTTGTGCTGGGAATACTGGTGTTGACCTTTTATCCCATTTCGCAGAAGGTGTTCCGGGAAATCATGCGGAAGAACAGCGAACGAGACACCGGGGCGCAGGCCTAGGCGCGGCATGGAATTCAAAGATTCCCTCAAGCCGCCCCTCGCGCCGCTGGTGCCGCGTTTCAGCAAATTCATCTATAATTTTCTGCGGGTCATCAGCCCTTTGTACATGCGCTTTGTCATGCGGCTGCGGCGGATCCGTTCCGTGCATATCGAACGTATCCTCTCGGCATACCACCGGTTTCAGAGCGGCGGCATTCGGTTGATCATCGCCTTCCGTCATCCCACGTTGAACGAACCGTCGTTGATGTTTCTGTATATCGCCAACCGGCTGAGAAAAGCCGCCCGGCGGCAGGGAAAGCGCCTGGCCCGCTTTCCCCACGCCACGTTCGTCTATGACAGGGGTGTGCCGCTGTGGCTGGGCGCGTACGGCAACTGGCTGCTGCCCGGAGTGGGCGGTATCTCGCTCTACCGGGGCAAGATGGATCCCGCCGGGTTGCGTGCCATCCGCGCCGCGATGCTCGACGGAGCGCATCCTTTATGCGTGGCCCCGGAAGGGGCCAATATCTACCAGACCGATATCGTGGGAAAACTGAACCCGGGCGTGGCCCATTTCGGGTTCTGGTGCGCGGAAGACCTGGCCAAGGCCGGACGGACCGAGGAAGTGCTCATCCTCCCCGTATCGTTCACGTATCACTATCGCGATCCCCGGCGGCGGTGGTTCAGGTCGCTGCTGGGCCGGATGGAAACCGAATGTTTCACCGGGGAGAAGCCTTTCACCGGGAAGACCATTTCCAAAGGGGAGGCGGTGCGGCGCATCACCCGGCTGAGGGAACGGTTGATCGCCGATGGGGAAGAATTCTACGCGCGGTTTTATCGTCGTCGTCCGCCGGCGCACAATGAAAACCGGTCGCTGCAGGAAAGGATAGACGCCCTGGCCGATACCGCTGAC
>CAYQRT010000136.1:1004-7827 GCA_964419695.1 uncultured Spirochaetaceae bacterium
TACCGCTCTGAGGACGGCGGAGGAATATTTCGGTATCACGTCCGTGGGTGATGTGGTGGATCGACAGCACGCGGCCGAACAGGCGGCCTGGGACAGGATCTACCGCCACGACATCCCCGATCCGGACGCGCTCCCGCCGTACCGGAAAGCCCTGGCGGACCGGATCGCCGCGGAGGCCCGGCTGCGCATGCAGCATATCCAGCTGGCGGACGTGCTTATGTACGTCCGTGATGACTACCTCAATGAAACGTCAACGTGGGACAGGTGTATCGAGTCGCTCTCCCTGTGCGACGGCATCATGGCCCGCCTGAAGGGCGGAAATGTCGGCAACCACAAGCCCAAACCCCTGGCCGACGTGGACGTTATATTCGGCGAACCGCTGTCGGTGAACGAACGAATGGACGCCTACCGGTCCGACAGGAAAAGAACCGTCACCGCCTTCATGGACGACCTGAACCGCTCGTATCTGCGCTTGATCGGGGAGCATCACGCAGCGGGTGACGACGGGTAATGCCGATGAAACCACTTTCCTTGATTTCCCGTTATCTGACCGGCTCCCTCAAGATGTGCGAGTTCGCCATCACCAACCTCTGTACCGCCCGCTGCGACTTCTGCTCCATCTGGAAGCAGAAGAAAAAGGTGACGGTCGGACTGGATGAGGCCCTGGACGTCATTGACCACCTGGCCCGTCTGGGTGTGGGATTTATCACCCTCACCGGAGGAGAACCGCTGCTCCATCCGCACATCGACCGCCTGGTCGCCCGCTGCACCCGCCATAACATCTACACCGCGGTGCTCAACGCAGACGCCCGTCTCTTGAATACCAGACGTCTGGACGGGCTGCAGGCGGGGAAGGTAGACGTGGTGTGCGTTTCAATGGACCATCATACGGATGAGGTCATGTCCGCCTCACGCAAGATTCCGCGGCTGCTTTCACATGTGGAAACAGCCGTGGGGGAGTTGAATAAGCGCAAGATAAAATCCCTGGCTTCGGTTTTGATCAGCACCTTCAACCACCACACCTTGCGGGAGTTGTTCCGGCGCTGCGACGATCTCGGCTTCGATATGATCTCCCTCAATTATCCGATTTTTTCGCAGTCACTGCTTTATACGCTGGGCGGCGAGGCTATCGATCTCAGCAAAGACGAAGTGATCCGCGCCCTGGAGACGGTCATCGCCTTGAAGAGCGAATTCAAAACCATCGTCAATCATCCGGCTTCCATGCAAAACGTGATTGCGTTTCTGCGCGGTGAAATACCCGCCTTTCCCTGTCTGGGCGGTTCGCGCGTATTCTTTGTAGACTGGTACGGCAATACCCATCCCTGCATGTTCCTTAAAGAGGAGTTGGGGCCGGTGTTGTCTTTGGAAAACAAGGACTTCGTCCGGCCGGTCTGTAACCAGTGCAGCATGAGCTGGTACCGGGATTTCAGCATCTACTTTCAAGGCTTCAAATCGATTGGGCTTTTACTTTCCAGTCTGCCCGGTGTGGTGGGCGGTAAAAGATAGCGCTTCGTTTTTGTCGGAAAGGCTGAAAGGCTCCCGCGGGGGAACGACTATTTTTTTTCCTCGATAAGTTCGACCACGGTCCGGGGCGTGTTCCCCTGACCGTTGACCGCCTCATAACGCAGGTAGCGGCCGTCGCCGGCCCTGAACCAGGTGTCGCAGTGCCAGAACGCGGCCAGAAAGCCGGTCAGGTTCATGCGCACGTGGAGCGCCCGGATACGCCGTCCGTCGGCCAGGGGTACGTCCGCCCGTTCTTGTTTTTCCGCGTAGAACTCGCCCGCCTGCATGTCGCCCTGGCCCTTGGTGCCGATGGACCAGAAGGTGATGGATCTTTCTGCGGAGCGGATGAACGGTTCCAGGCCGAAGGGGAAATGCTGCTTCCAGGGATGGGAGTTGATCGCGAAATCCTTTGCAATGGGCTTTCCCATATGCGTGCCGCGCAGGCGGATGACGTTACCCCGGCGGAATGCCTTCACTTTTGTCTTTTCCCTAACGTTTTGGAACTCCCACTCCCGCACGGAGAAAGAAGCGTCCGTGTCCCAGGCACAGATCCATTCCGGACGGCCGTTCCAGGTGGAATGCAGGGTCACGTGATATCCATTTGGGGATTTTTCAATGGTATACGTATCGATGACGGTATCCTTTCCCGTGGTGTCGCGGTAGACTAGCGTTTCCGCTTCCAGGACCGGAGAAGAAAACAGCAGGGCCGTAAAAATAAAGGCGGATGTGCAGCGCATGACGGTTCCTTTGCCTAAAAAAACGTATAATCAAATTGTATACCCAGGGCGTGGGAAAAACGGTTATCCCCGGGCGCGTGAAAACGATTCACCACGTATTTCATCATATACCAGGCGGCCGCCTTGAGGCGGGGCGTGACCTGGACGTAGGCGGAGAGCCGCCAGGTGTTGGTCCATTGGGCGGTGGGGGTGGGCGCCGCGGACAGGGGATACCCCGGTTCACCCACGTGGGAGAAGTCACTGTCTTCCCCCCAGCCGAAGATGTCGATCTTTCCCAGTCCGTTCATATTCCACCACAATTCAATTTCCCACTCGCCGGGCACGCCGTAGGACAGGGAGACGTTGACGTCCAAAGCGTCGGGGCCCAGGTAGAAACCCAGGGGATACTCGATCCAGGTATCACCCGCCTCCGGGTCCCAGTACACGATACGGGAGGTGTATTGCCGGACGCTGTAGTAGCGGAGGTAGACCCAGGGATCCACGTAACTCCATTCGGCATTGAGGCGGAACCGGCCCGGGCCCAGCGAGAAGAACGGCGTGGAGAGCAGCACGAGCCCGGCCTGGTACCCGGCCGCCCCGGGATTGACCGTGGGGTCGGTTTCGTCGCCGGCCATGATGTCCTGTAAAAAAAATTCACCGTACAACTTAATGCCCCGGTAGGGAACCACGGTGGCGGTAATGGAAAGCGGGCAGGAATAGACCCCTTCCGCGAACAGGTTGTGGAAGATGTTCAGGGGAATGAGATCGGCCAATATGGGATCGCGTCCGCCCACCAGGTTGGTCTGCGTGACGGTGAGGGAAAGCCAGGGAAAGGGCGTGACCGTGAGGCGGGAGAGGATGAGGTTCTTGGCCGCGCCGATGAACGGTTTGCCGTTGGCGTCGGCATTGACCTCCGGGTTGGGGATAAGGCCGTCGTACATGTCCTGTAAATAAGCCTGTTCCCGCGTGGAAATGATGGGATTCAGATTGATGACGTAGAGTGACAGGGAGAAAACCGAATCGATGAACAGGCGCGCCTTCAGGTGATCAAAATAGGGAATGCGGGAATTAAGCACCATGGAGCCCCAGGTGCCCGGGCCGACTTTCAAGCCGCCCCGCCCGATGCGGAATTCAAAGGGCGTGGAGAAAAAGCTCACCATGGCCGTAGCGGGCAGGGCGGGGGAAAAAGCCTGTATCCGGTTGGGAAAATTTAACGAGGTCGGCTGGGTGAGCAGAAAAGAATATGACGAGTTGAGATCGGCTCGGACCTGAACGGCCAGACCCAGGAGTTGAAGCGCGGCTCCCAGGGAATAGAATGAGGGTGTCCCGCTCAGTGAGTACACCGAGAGGTAATCGAGAAATGCCACGTCATTGACGTTGATGGGTGCGGCTTGCCGGTCCATGGTTTGGATGAAATGGTAGCGATCCGTTTCCGAAGTGCTTTGTAAGCCGATACCGCCGGTAAGCGTGAAGTCAAAGACAACGTCATTGCGGCTCAATGCTTTGAGTAGCGCGGCGGCCCGGGCGCGAATTGACGCATCTTCCACCAGGGAGGAGAGCCGTTCCAATTGTCGACGCAGATCGCCGTAAGCCAGGGGCAGCTCTTCCACCGGCGGCACGGTCCACGCGGAAAGAAAAAGCTCCTCCGCGCGCTGGGTGAGGACGTCTTCTTTGGGTAACAGTCGTGAATTTTCCGCCCGGAGGGAGGTTGACACACAGGCGATGATCAGGAGCCAGGCCGCTTTTTTCACCAAACAACTTTAGGGTGAACTTCGTTGTGATGTCAATACGGGACTGGATCACGGGCGCTCGTTCCCCCTGCGACGCGGAAGAAGGCGGTTCGCGATACTTGCCAGAAGAGAACGAATGAATTACGATCGCTTATCGTGGCCGCCGGTCGGAACGTCCGCTCATGGCGACCGGAGCCACGGACTAAAAAAGGAATTTGTCTATGGACGAACGGAAACTCTCTCCGCGTATCAAGATCGGATTCGGCATCGGCGATATCGGCGGTAACGCCGTTTTTACGATCATGGCGTTCTGGGTTCAGCCCTTCCTCATCGACACCTTGGGGCTCATGCCGGCTTTCGCCGGTATCGCCGTCTGGATCGCCAAGATCTGGGACGCGGTGACCGATCCGCTCATGGGCTTCGTCTCCGACCGGACCAGAACGCGCTGGGGGAGACGCCGGCCGTACCTGTTTATCGGCGCCTTCCTGGCGCTGGTGGCCATGGGCGTCATGTTTTTAAATCCGCACTTCAACCGGGACACCCAGCAAACCGAGCTTTTCATCTGGGCGATCTTCGCCTACTGCCTGCTCTGCACCGCGTACACCATCTTCAACATTCCCTACTCGGCGATCACCCCCGACCTCACCGCCGATTACCATGAACAGACCTCGTTGAACGGGACACGCATGACTTTTGCAGTGGTGGGCACCATTCTGGGGGCGAGCGCCTTCCAGCCCCTGTATCTCCTGTTTACCCCGGCCGGCAGTCCGGACAACAGTCCCGGCTACCTGGCGGCGGGCATCATTTTCGGGGCGGTCGTCATGACGGTCACCCTGATCACGTTTTTCCTCGTCCGCGAAAAACCGGTCGGCGCCCGGCCCCGGACGCCCGTGCGTGAAATTTTCCGGTCGTACCTCCACGTGCTGCGCAACAAGCCCTACCGGATCGTTCTGTTGACATACGCCGTCAATGTCGTCGGCACGTCGCTCATCAGCGCCATCATCGTCATCTATTTCAAATACATCTACCAGGAAGAGGGACTGGCCTTTGTCGCCCTCAGCGCCCTGCTGGGCGTAACGCTGTTGACGGTGAAGCTGGTCTGGGAACCGGTGATCCGCAAAGTAGGCAAACATCGGGCCTATGCCATCGGGCTGTTCATCATGGCCGCCGCCACCCTGATCGTCTTTTTTCTGGCGCCGTTGTTCAATTACGTCTTCATGTTCGTCATGATGGCCCTAGCCGGCCTGGGCCTGGCCTCCACGTACATCGCTCCCTTCGCCATGATTCCGGACACCATCGAATACGACCAGGTGAAGTCCGGCCGGCGCGAGGAGGGCATCTACTACGGGCTCTGGACCTTTTTCTCAAAATCCGGGCAGGCCATGGCCGGACTCATTTACGGCCTGGTGCTGCAGGTTATGCATTATGCTCCCCACAACAACGTTGAGGTCGAGGCGATGAAAGCCGCCGGCCGGCCGCTGCAGACGCCCGAGGCTTTCCTGGGTATCCGCCTGCTGCTGGGCCCCATCGCCACGGTCTTCCTGGTCGCCGCCGGCTTGCTGGTGCTCACCTATCCGATTACGGAAAAGGTGTACCGGGAACTGATGGACAAAAGGAAGGACGGCTGACGTACCGCCGGCACCCCGCCGGCGCTCCGATCGCGGCCGCTCATTGCTCAAGCGGTGTAATCATGCTACACTCTCTGCCGGTACCCGCGGCAGCATCAAAAGCGTCCACGCCGATTCGTCGTAGGGTGATCATGAAAACGGTATACCACCGCGGGGAGCTCACAGGGTGCGGGCAGTCGATATCATCGTAAAAAAAAGGAATGGTACTGATCTTGACGCGGACGAAATAGCCTTTCTGGTGGAACAATATACGGCGGGCCTCGTTCCCGACTACCAGATATCGGCTTTTCTCATGGCGGTCTACTTCCGGGGCATGACGTTTGACGAGTCGGCCGCCCTGACCCGGTCCATGCTCGCTTCCGGCAGCGTGCTCGACTTGTCTTCCCTGCCCGGAGCGAAAATCGACAAGCACTCCACCGGCGGGGTGGGAGACAAGATCTCTCTGCTGCTCGCTCCCGTGGTCGCGGCCTGCGGGGTGAAGGTGCCCATGCTGTGCGGACGCGCTCTGGGGCACACCGGGGGGACCATCGACAAGCTGGAAGCCGTTCCCGGTTACCGCACCTCGCTGGATGAGACCGAAATCCGGCGAATCCTTGAAGAAACCGGATTCGTCTTCATGGGACAGACCGAGCGCATCGCACCGGCGGATCGACTTCTTTATGCCTTGCGGGACGTCACCGGTACCGTGGAATCCGTGCCGCTCATCACCGCCAGCATCCTTTCCAAGAAAGCGGCCGAAGGATCCGACGGATTTGTTTTCGACGTCAAGGCGGGGAGGGGCGCCTTCATGAAGAGTGAAGAAGAGGCCCTCACGTTGGCCCGGTCCCTGGTGCGGACCGCAGCGCTTCTGGGCAAGAAGACGCGTGCCGTTATCACGGCCATGGACGAACCGTTGGGCCGGATGGTCGGAAATTTATGCGAGATCAAGGAAACGGTGGAATGCCTCTCCGGCCGCCTCCCCGCCGATATCGAGGAAGTAACCTGCACCCTGGGGGCGCACATGCTCATGTTGGCGGACAATGGGCTGAAGAAGGAGGAGGGGAAGGCCCTCTGCCGGCGCGCGCTGGAGAACGGCGACGCCCTGGCTTTATTTTTGAAAAATATCGCAGCCCAGGGAGGCGATGCCGCGGCGGTGGCCCGGCCGGAAATGATCCGTCTGGCGCCGCAGGAAAAAACGATCACGGCTTCGTCCGCGGGCTGGGTTAGGGAAGTGGACGCCTTCCGAATCGGCCACGCCGCCGTGCTC
>CAYQRT010000137.1:0-7802 GCA_964419695.1 uncultured Spirochaetaceae bacterium
TTTTTACCTCCCTTCCCCACGGGAGGTTTTTTATTCCGCCGGATTATCCGCCGTACGCCGGCTTCCTTGACCGGTGCGTCGCATTCGCTTATCTTTGAAAAGGATTGGCCATGTAAAAAAGGAGCGGCTTATGCGTCTTGAAGATCTCCCTGAAGCGCTGCCCGGTCTCAACGTCCGGGAAGGCTTGACCCGGATCGGCGGCGATCCAGAGTCCTATTTCAGGCTGCTGCGAAAATTTTCGCGCAACCAGGCGGACGCCGCGTGTGCCGCCAAACGCCTTCTGGCGGCACACGATTTCGCGGCCGCCGCCCGCGTCATGCATTCCCTGGCGGGCGTGGCGGGCAACGTCGGCGCCGCCGAGTTATGCGCCGCGGCGCGCCGGCTGGAGGCGGACCTCCTTTCCGGCGGCAATACCGCTG
The DNA here is from genome assembly GCA_964419695.1 of uncultured Spirochaetaceae bacterium. Classification (GTDB taxonomy): domain Bacteria; phylum Spirochaetota; class Spirochaetia; order SZUA-6; family RPPD01; genus JAFGSW01. Next base: position 420 of record CAYQRT010000137.1, read on the forward strand.
CCGGCGTCGCACTCCACACCGTCGCGGAACGACTGGCCGAAACAATGGAAGCGGCTCGACGACTGACGAGCCGGCCGCAGCCGGAACGGGCATCCTCTTCGAACGCCGATCCGCGGCGGGCCGCGCTGCTTCTGGACCGGCTGGATTCGGCCGTCACCGCTTCCGAGGCGTCCTCCGTCCGTCTCTTCGCCGAATTGAAGGAATGCCTCTCCCCTTCCCTTCCTCCCGGCGTCATCACAGCCCTGGAAGAGGCACTGGACGAATACGACTTTGAGGCGGCGGGGGAAGCGGTCCGCTCCCTCCAAAAAAGCATGGGAAAAGGCTGAACCCGCCGCGTTCGGCTTGCAATCCACCCGGTCTTCCATTACCATTGACGGGAACCTCATGGCATCGCCGACCGGACCCGGAAAACAAAACGTCTCCACCGAAGATCGGCTGACGATTGATCCGATCACGGGTTTACGCAACGAGTATCTTTTCCGCCTGCGCCTGCGTGATGAATTCCACCGGGCCCGTCAAAGCGAAACCAACGCCGCGCTGCTGGCGGTCAAACTGGACAGGATCATGGACATCAATGCACGCCTGGGCCGGAACGGCGGCGATGAGGCCCTGCGGGCTCTCGCAACGGCGCTCAAGCGGCGGGTGGGATCCCCTGACCACTCCTCCCACCTTCTTTTCAAACTGTCCGGTCCCATGTTCGGATATTACCTGCCCGCCTGCCCGGCCGACCGCGCGGCCGCCGAGGCGCACGAGACGGTGAAGCTTGCGGCCAATTCGGAGATATTCATCGAACCGTTGACTGTATCCGTGGGCGTGGTCAATCTGTACGAGTTTTTCACGCGGGACGAAACGCCCGAGAAACTGGCCCAGGTTATCGAGCGTACGGCTTTTTTCCGCGCTTCCATCGCCGAACGCAACGGCGGCAATTCCGTCTGCGCCGCCTCCGCAATCGCGCGCGAGGAATCCAGCGGCGTTTCCCGCGTTCTTATCGTCGATCCCGACCCCCCCGCGATTGAGCTGCTGGCGCGGGCTCTGCGCAATGCGGGTATGATTGTGGAAACCTGCCAAAACGGAGAAACCGCCTTTACGCTCATCCAGGCGAACCCGCCTTCCGCCGTGGTCGCTGAAACCATGATCCCCCGTATGAACGGTTTTATGCTCAGGGACCGTCTGCAAACCAACGTCCTGTACCGGGACATCCCGTTCATCCTGGTTTCCTGCAAAAAGAACGAGGATTTCATACGCAAGGCGGTCGAACTGGACATCAGGCATTATTTTAAAAAACCCATTTCGGTGCCGGAAGTGGCCGGGCTGTTGAAAAACCTGCTGCGGAGAACCCCGGTATGATCGTCTGGAGCGACCCGGCCGTCCTGCTTCTGGCGTTCATGCTGGCGGCCGACATGCTGGCGCTCATCCTGTTCCTGCTAAGCGGGGTTCGGCGCCGGGCGCGCCGGCGGACGGAAGTCCGGTATCGCGGCCTGCTGCAGGAAGTCCTCTCCACGGATTCCGTCCCCGGCAGGCGGGTATGGGCGGCGTTGACGAGGAAACCGCGTCTTCTCGCGGCGGAGTCGAAGCGGGCGGCCGAATCCGTGGTCCTGTCGGATTCCCAGCGGCTTACCGTGCAAAAACTCTTTCAAACATCGGGCCTGCTGCCGCGACTGGTGCGCGACTTGCATTCCCGCACCGCGTACCGGCGGTCAAGGGCGGCGGCCGCGCTCGCGGCGCTGCCGTCCCGCACCGTAGCTTTGCCCTTGCTCAAAGCCCTGGAGCGTGAACGAACGTACCCGGTAAAACTTCTCCTGGTCGACGCCCTGGCGGGAACACGCGATCCCGCCGCGCTGCCCACCATCATTGACACGCTCAAGGATTCCCCGCCGCGATACCAACGCGCGGTCTGGGGTATTGTCAGCGGGTGCGCCGAAGGCATGGACGATTACATTCCCCTGCTGATCGGCCGGCGCGAGAAGGAGATCAAACTGCTGCTTGTCCACCTGGCGGGACGGCAGTGTTCAACCCAGCTCTGCCGCTATACGGACCGGTTGACCGGCGATCCTGACCTGGATGTCGCGCAGGCGGCTTTCCGTGTCTTCTCGTCCGTCCAGGCGGACCACCTGGATCACCGCCGGTTCCTGGCGCATCCCGACTTCCTTATTCGCAATCTGGCCGCGGAATCCCTGGGGAGGGTCCCCTGTACCGAGTCCCTGGCGCTGCTTTTCGAACACATGGATGATCCCGTCATAGGCAAAAGCGCCTGCCTGGCGGTTACCGCGCTCATCCGGGCCCGCCCGCATTTTCTCAAAATCGTCATGTACCGCTGTTTGAACGAGGCCCGGCCGGTGGCGCGGCGGGCCCTCGCCTCCGTGCTCGCCGGATACGCCGAATACATCATGGGCACCCTGATCGCCGACGGCGACCCCCTGGCCGCGCGTCTGATTCCCGAATTCGTCAAGGCGGGAAAAACGAACGACGTCATTAATTTCCTCAACCGGAATACCGACGCCCGGGTCGAAGGAGAAATCCTCTCCACGGTGAAGGACCTGCTGCAACAGAGTCCCGAGTCGTCCGGTGAATTCCTCTCCTACCTGAACGCCCGCATCCTCGGGGAGCTGGGTATTCCCGTCACCCCCGAGCCGAAAACGCGTTCGGCCAGAAAGGAAGGACGCAACCGGCCGCTGCTCGTTCTGTTCCTGGTGATCGGCTCCGGCGCCGTTCCCGCCGCGGCGCTGGTATTGTCGCTTCTCTGGCCGGGAGAAAACGGAACCCTGCCGGCTTTCGTCCATTGGTTCAACTCGATCTTCGCCTGGTACGCCCTCAGTCTTTCACTCATTTACGTCGTAATCCTCCTTTTCTCCATCCGCGGCGCATTTCGCCAGGCCCGGCTGAGCGCCCTGCCGGGCAACGGTCTCCTGTTTACCGAGCACGTGCTTCCCTCCATCTCCATCATCTCCCCCGCGTACAATGAGGAAGCGACGATCGTGGAAAGCGTCCGTTCCCTGCTCAACCTCCGGTATCCGGATTACGAAATCATTGTCGTCAATGACGGTTCGGCGGATGGAACGCTCGCCCGGCTGGTGGAGGCGTTCCAGCTGGAAAGAACCGACGTCTTCATCCACGGCTACCTGCGCACGCATGAAATCAGGGCCGTCTACGCCAACAAACTTTATCCGGAACTTCTGGTGGTGGACAAAATGAACGGCGGCAAGGCGGACTCGCTCAACGCCGGCATTAATATCGCCCGCAAGGAATATTTTTCCGGGATTGACGCTGATTCACTCCTGGAGGACGACGCCCTGCTCAACATGGCCTCGCTCACTCTCTTTTCGGATTCCGAGGTGATCGCGGCCGGCGGCAACATTTTCCCGGCCAACGGATGCACCGTCAAATCGGGGGCGCTTCTGGAGACCCGCATCCCCTCCAGCCACCTGGCCCGTTTCCAAACCGTCGAATATCTCCGGGCGTTCATGGCGGGCCGGGTGGGCTGGGCGGAGCTGCGGCTGCTGCTTATCATATCCGGTGCGTTCGGTGTTTTCCACAGGCGGAGCGTCATCAACGCCGGCGGATATCTCACCCAGAGCGAGCGGTTCCAGAAGGACACGGTGGGGGAAGACATGGAATTGGTCGTCAGGCTTGCCCGGACCATGAAAGAAAATCACGCGCCGTTTTCCATGGTCTACGCCCATCATGCCAACTGCTGGACGGAGATCCCCGAAAAATGGAAGATACTTATCAGCCAGCGCGACCGCTGGCAGCGCGGGCTGCTCGACATCATGTGCTTTCACGCGCGTCTCATCTTCAATCCCGCCTACGGCAGGATCGGCCTGATCGGCTTCCCCTATTTTATCATTTTCGAGGTACTCGGCCCCTGGCTGGAGTTGGAGGGCTTCCTGGTGTTTATCGGTTCGCTGATCGCGGGATGGGCGAGTCTTCCGATCGTCGCCCTCCTCTTCACCGCCACCGCGGGGCTGGGCCTGCTTATGTCGATCATTTCAATATCAGTCGCTGAAAGACGGAAACGCTACTTTCCCCTGGGGGATAAGCTGAAATTGCTCCTGTATTCGGTTCTGGAAGGGTTCGGGATACGGCAATTTTTAAATTTCATCCGCGTTCGGGGACTGGTGCGCATGCTGGGCCGCACCGAGGGTTGGGGAAAAATGGAGCGCAAGGGCTGGCGGACCGGCACCCCGGATTCCCGGCCATCCTGAACGCCCGTACCCGGCCGGAACTCAGAACGCGTCGGTGAGCGTGAAGGAAATACTCACGGTGGCGCCGTCGCCCTGCACCAACCCATTGACGTCCTCAATCCGGAACGTGTACCGCAGGCGCGCGGCGGCGGCTCCGGTGGAGCAGCTGCGGATGCCCGTGATGATATTCTGCGGATGGCCGGACAGCGTTATTTGTCCCGCGGGTACGCCGCTGCCGGCCGGCATGTCGATGACCTGGAGGAGGAGCGACGTTCCCGACGGGGTTTTGTCCGCCGGACCCCAGTTGGCGGTGACGCGCCGCGATCCTCCGGCCGGTACGATCGATGTATACCCAAGCGATTTGCTGGAATCGGTGGCGCCCACGGGCGGCAGCCCCCCCACGGCCTGTCCGCCGACTTCCAGAACGATCCCGCTTGAGGAATTGAGACCGATACGGCAGACTTCATTGACCCTCATGGTCACCGGATGCGACGTATTGTCCAATGCAACGCCGACCATCCCGGTCGTCATCGCCAAGAGCGCTGCGCCGACAATAAGCTTCATATCTCACCGCCTCCTTGCTTACAAGATAGGACTTTCGGGATATGGGTGTTGTCGGAAGAGGGCTTTTTATGCTGTAAGGTTTTTTCCGACAGCGTTCAAGCCGGTGGAAATGCGTCTAGTGAAGGCCGCGCGCCACCACGTACTTGATGATATCCGCGTTGTTTTTCATTTTCATTTTTTCCATTATCCGCGCGCGATAGGTGCTGACCGTTTTCGGACTCAGGGTGAGGCTTTCTGAAATTTCGCTCAACGCTCTACCTTGCCCGATAAGAAGGAATATTTCCATTTCCCTGTTGGATAGTTTCCGGTGAGGATCGGCATCCTCCGGGTTACGCAGTTCATCGATGATTGAATCGTAGATTTCCTCATTCACATATTTTTTCCCCGCGTGCACCACGGTGATCGCGTGCACGATGGTCTCGGGAGACGAATCCTTCCGAACGTAGCCGGCCGCCCCCGTCCGGAGGGCCCGTATGGCGTATTCCTCCTCGGGATACATACTCAGGATGACCACCTTCTGGTCGGGGTGTAGATGCTTGATGTCCTTGAGCACGTCGAGTCCGTTCCGGCCCGGCATGTTTATGTCCAGCAGGACAACGTCGTACCGGTTCCGCAGGACCTTCTCCAGCAGGTCCCGTCCGTCGGCCGCCTCGTCGACCACCCGAACGGCGTCGGTCTCGTCGAGTATCTCGCGGATGCCGCGCCGGATGACGGCGTGATCGTCCGCGATGATCACCCTTATCATCGGCCGCGCCGCTCCAGGGGAACGATCGCCGTCAGGGTCGTGCCTTTACCGCGCCGGCCATTCACCGCGAATTCCCCCCCGGCGTCAGTGATGCGTTTTTTCATACCGTATATCCCCAGCGAGTCCATGGCGTCGACCTGACCCGACTCAATTCCGATCCCGTTGTCCTCAATAATCATCCGGACGCCTTTTTCAGTCCGATCGATGCGCACCAAGCATTCGCTGGCGCGAGCGTGGCGTATCACGTTGGTGACGGCCTCCTGCAGGACCCGGAAGAGGGTGAGTTCCACCCATTCGCCGAGGCTGCCGGTCACCGGCTCCATCACGCAGGTGAACGTGATGCCGGAGGCTTCATGCATTTTTCGCCCGTACCAACGCACGGCTTCCGCAAATCCCAGATTGTCCAGAATATCAGGCCTGAGCCGTCCGGAAATGTTCTGGGTCGCCCGAATGGCCTCGTCCACCAGGACGATCGTCTCCTCCACCCTTGAAGAGGAGGGTGTCCCTTCCTTCGGCCGCATCCGGAACAGGTTGAGCTTGATGGCGGTGAGCACCTGCCCCATCCGATCATGGATCTCGGTCGCTATTGTTTTTCGTTCCTCCTCCTGCACGCGTTCCAGCTTTGCGTACAGGCCGTTCAATACGCCGAGGGACCCGCGCAGTTTGGCCTCCACGTCTCGCAGATTGCGGAGCAGCGCGTCCTTTTCCGCCAGGGTTTCCTTCAGCAGGGCGTTCTTCTTGCGCAGCGTGGCCGTTCTCCGCTCATCCAGGCGGGATAGCATTATATTGCTGTTCTTGAGTATCTCCGTGACGTCTTTCAGGCGGAGATGGGTTTTTAGCCGGGTCATGAGCTCCGCGGTATTGAATGGTTTGACGATGTAATCCACCCCGCCCACCTCGAATCCCCTCACGATGGAGTCCATCTCCGTCAGGGCGGTGATGAAGATGACGGGGATTTCCCTGGTTTTCTTACGCGATTTCAGCTTGAGGCAGACATCGTAGCCTGTCATGCCCGGCATCACGATGTCCAGCAGGATGATATCCGGCGGGTCATTTTCAGCGACCAACTCAAGGACCTGCTCACCGTTCCGGGCGACCTTCACCAGGAATTCATCTTCCAGAATGCCCACCAGGATGTCGATATTTTCCGGAGCGTCGTCGGCTACAAGGACAATGTGTTTTCTCATATTGTTCCACCGGGCGCGCCGGACGCGCCCTGCGTACATTGAAGGATAAGACATTTACGTGAAATAACAAGGCTTTTCCCGCGACCGCCGGAGGATTTTGTTGCAATCCGGCCGGAAATAAATGATCATTAAGGAAAGCGAGCGCACGAAGCCTCGCTGCGCTGGAGACCGATGACATCTATTCTGGTCGTAGACGATAACCAAGACAATCTTTATCTGCTGGAACAAATATTCACGGCAAACGGATATTCCGTCGCCACGTCCCATAACGGCAAAGAGGCTCTGGATCAGGCCCGGCGGCACCCGCCCGATGTCGTCATCTCCGACATTCTCATGCCGGAAATGGACGGCTTTGAGCTTTGCCGCCGGTGGATGGCGGACAAGGCCCTGTCGTCGATCCCCTTTATCTTCTATACCGCCACCTACCGGGATGTGAAGGATCAGGAATTCGCTCTCAGCCTGGGCGCCGACCGTTTCATCACCAAACCCCAGCTTCCCGAGGTACTGGTTCAGATTGTGGAGGAGGCGCGCAAGCGCTCCGTTCGCCGTCCGCGCCAAAGCCGCTTGAAAGCATCCGATCCGTACAGCCAGGTGCTGTTCCGCAAACTGCAAAAAAAAGCCAAGGAACTGGAGAGTGAAATATCGGCCCGAAAACAGGCCGAGGAAAATTTACTTCTGAGGAACGCCGTTTTGGTCTCTCAACTGG
>CAYQRT010000138.1:0-2676 GCA_964419695.1 uncultured Spirochaetaceae bacterium
TCATCATCGGCCAGGCCCACTTTATCAAGACCGCGGAGGATCTGGCCGAGATCGCGCTGGGCGCGGTGCCCGGGATCAAGTTCGGCCTGGCCTTCTGCGAAGCCTCCGGCCCCTGCCTGGTGCGCACCGAGGGCAATGACGCAGAGCTCGTTACGGCCGCGGCCGCCGCCGCGCAAGCCGTGGGCGCCGGACACTCCTTCTACCTGTTCATCCGCAACGCCTTCCCCATCAACCTCCTGAACGCCATCAAGAACTGCCAGGAAGTGGCTATCATTTTCTGCGCCACGGCCAACCCCCTGCAGGTCCTGGCCGCGAAAACGGAAGCCGGCGCGGGTATCGTGGGCGTGGTGGACGGCGCCTCACCCAAGGACGTGGAAACCGACGCGGACCGGAAGGCCCGCCGGGCGATGATCAGGGAATTCGGGTACAAGCTGCACTAGCGGGCTATATAAATTCAAGCGTCTCGACGGCGGGACGTTCTTCTTCCATTTTTACAAGCTGTCGCTTGATGTCCTCGCGCAGCGCCAGTTGGATGTAATCATAAATGGCATGGCGCACTTCCTTGGGAAGCTGCTGGTGATACTCTACCTTACCGCTTTCGATGTTCGGGAAATAAAGAAGAAAAATCCCCTTCTCCGGAGATTGCCGGTCAAAACCCATGAAACGGGCCGACAGACGGAGGCGTTTGCCGCGCAGGAGGATGGTCACGTCCTGGATGTACTGCCCGCTGTTGAAGAACACCTTGTCGTCGGGCGCCACCTTGACCGAAAAGGCCCGGATGGAAATTTCCTCCAGATCGGTCTTGACGGCGTCCTGGAGGTTCTTAAGCTTGAAGAGCACCTGGCAGATGCCGAAGGCGCGGGCGCGCACGAACTTGCGCTTCTCGCGCGCCTCAAAATACAAAAGGATCTTACGGAGCGTCTCCAAGGTATTGGATTGGAGCCGCGCCAGGTCGATCGTGGCCACGCCGTGGTTCAGAAAGGCCAGAGTGGCGGCCTTGGCGATGGTGGCGGAAATGAAGATACCGAATTGGATCTGTGTCGGCGTGTAGGAGGCGAGCATGTCGATGTACGCGAGCCATTGGGCGGCGTCGGTGTCCGAGCTGACGCAGAAATACACCACGTTACGGGGATGGGCCTTGAGAATCGGCACCAGACGGTACGCGTCGTCCAGAGGCACGGAATACACTTCGAAATTAAGCTTGATGAGCACACTCATCACCACCGAGATGGATTCCAGGGGCTGGATAAAATACACTTTGACTGTTTCGGTGGCGGCCGGTGCGTTCATTATATTCCCATTAACTATAGCCGTCGAGCCGCCCGTTGTCCAGCCAAATTTGGACCCACCATGAAGGCAGGTACGCGCTATGTGTCAGTGTAGCGGTGGGCGATGTGGCGGATGGTGGGCATGATCTTAAAAAAGAGCTTGACCAGTTCGGGATCGAAGTGCTTGCCCGCCATGCTCAACAGTTCGTCGAGCACTTTGTCCATGGGCCATTCCTCCTTGTAGACGCGCCGCGAACAGAGGGCGTCGTACACGTCGGCCAGGGCCACGATCCGCCCGACGATCGGGATCTCCTTGCCCTTAAGCCCGACCGGATCGCCGTTCTTCTTTTTACCCTTGGGCTTGCCGGTGTCCACGTTGATATGGCCGGGGTAGCCCCGGCCGTTCCATTTTTCGTGGTGGGTCAGGGCGATGAGCTGGGCGCAGCGGTCGAACTCCGACTGTTCGCCCACGAAAAGGCGGGCGCCCAGGTACGTGTGCGCCTTCATAATCTCGAACTCGCTCTTGGTGAAACGCGCCGGTTTTTTGAGGATGGCGTCAGAGATGGCCACCTTACCCACGTCGTGCAGCATGGCCGCGCTGCGCAGAATGTCGCGGTTGCGGTTCATCTCCTTCTCCGGCACCCGGTGCTTGCGGGCCCAGGCCTCGTAGAGCTCCACGGCGTAGGCCGCCACCCGGTTGGCGTGCGCCCCGGTCTCCTTGGGATCGCGCAGTTCCGCCATCCGGATCATGCGCAGGATGATGGTTCGGGTCATCTGGGCGCGCTCCAGGGCGGTGGCCGCATTGTCCGCGAAGTGCATGATCAGGAGCTTGTCATTTTTATTGAAGGAAACGGTCTTGTGGTCCTTGTTCATGGCGTTGATCATCTGGATGACGCCGATGATCCTGCCCGTGTTGGAGCGCAGGGGCACGGCCAGCATTGACTTGGTCTTGTAGCCCGCCTTTTGATCGAAACTGGGATCAAAATGGTACGGCGTCTTGGGCGGCAGTTTGTAGACGTTGGGCAGGCTCAGCATGTCACCCGTAGCGGCCACATAGCCGGCGATCGATTTTTTATTGATCTTCACTTTGAAGAACGAATAGATGAGTTTCTGTCCCTTGGGCAGGTTCTTCTGCAAGGTGTCGTTCTGCGAGTATTTGATGGCCAGAGCCTTCTCTTCCACCACGTAGATGGAACCCGCGTCCGCGTGGACAATCCGGCGCGCCTCCAGAAGGATACGCTCCAGGAGGATATCCAGGTCCTTGATCCGGTTGAGTTCCGAATCCAATTCGATGATCCGCCGCAGTGAATTCTTCTTGGCAGCCGCCATACGACCTTACTCCCCCACCCTTTCATTATCGTTTGGAGTACTTTCAGTATAAGGAATTTTTTATGGAATTGAAAGCCCG
>CAYQRT010000138.1:2776-7799 GCA_964419695.1 uncultured Spirochaetaceae bacterium
ACAATGCCGCTTTGACCACCGACAAGCAATGAGCTACAATGCCGGCCATGTCCCCGAAAAACGGCCTCATCATCATCCATACCGGCCCGGGCAAGGGCAAGACCACGGCCGCCCTGGGGGCCGCCCTGCGCGCCCTGGGGCACGGGTGGCGGGTCTGCCTGGTGCAGTTCGTAAAAAGTCCTGGGAGAGATACCGGGGAACGCCGGGCCGCCGCGGCTTTCGGCGACCGCCTGGAGATCCACACGCTGGGAGAAGGCTTCATCTTCGCTCACGCGGACCAAGGCCGGCACAGGGAAGCCACCCGGGCGGCCTGGGACATGGCCGTACAAAAGCTGTTCGGGGGAGAATACAACCTGGTCATTCTCGACGAGGTCTCCTACCCGCTTACCTACGGTTTCCTTGATACCGGGAACCTCCTGGCCGCGCTGGCGCAACGGCCGCCGCATGTGCACGTCATCCTCACCGGCCGGGATATGCCCGCGGCCGTGACCGCGGCCGCCGACCTGGTGACCGTCATGGAGGACGAAAAACACCCGTACCGCCAAGGACGCAGGAACATTGAGGGAATCGACTATTGACCGCGGGGCCGGGAGACTGCGGGAAAGGTCGAAAACAGGGCACCCGGGCAGAGTGGACGAACCGTCCCTGATAGTCTGCGGCGGCCGGACCGGATCCCGGCTCGCCGGGACGCGCTGAAGAATCCGGTCCTCCGTTACCGGGCGATCGACTCCGTTTCCCGAACGTCCGCCCGCGCAATCTCGCGGGCGAACGCCTCCCGGATGCGCGCGGTCACCGGTCCGGGACGCCCGTCGCCGATCGTTCGTCCGTCGACCGCGACCACGGGCACCAGTTCCGCCCCGCTGCCGGTAATAAACATTTCATCCGCGTCGAAGAGATCTAAAAGATTCACCTGCCGTTCTTCGGCCTCAATGCCCAACCCGGCCGCCAGTTCCAGCACCACGGAGCGTGTCACGCCCTTAAGCGCCCCGGCCGCGAGGTCCGGTGTAAACAGCCGGCCGTCCTTAACGTAAAAAACATTGTCCACCGTGCATTCCGCCACCAAACCCTCCTTGTTCAGGAACAGTGCCTCCTGGCAGCCCCGGTCGTTGGCCTCGATCTTGGCCAGGACGCTGTTCAGGTAGTTGAGCGACTTCACCCGCGGGTTGAGGCAGTCCGCCGGCGGCCGGCGCCAGGACGACGTACACACGCTGATGCCGCGTTCGTAGTATTCCTTCGGATACAGGCTGATATCGTCCAGGATGATGATTAATGTGGAACGCGCGCATTTCCGCGGGTCGACGCCCAGATCGCCCACGCCCCGCGTCACCACCAGACGGATGTACCCGTCGCTTCGCCGTTCCGCCGCGATCATCTCCCCGATGAGTTCGGCCAGGCGTTCCCGGGGTTCCGGCACCGCCAGGCGGAGGGCGCGGGCGCTGGAGAAAAGACGGTCCAGGTGCGCGCCGAGCCGGAAAGCCCGCTCCGCGTACACGCGGATGCCCTCAAACACGCCGTCGCCGTAGAGAAGACCGTGGTCAAACACGGAAACGCGGGCGTCTTCTTTTTTTGCATACATGTGTCCGTCGATATAGATCATGTTCCTCTCCCTCTCCGGAAGCGCCGGCTCGGTGATTGGTCGCGCCTGCGGCGCTGCCTAGCGCCTGGCGGGCGCTTCCCTGTCCGTAAAGATGTCGCGCAGGCGCGCGTATTTCCTGCCGAAACGCTCTATCAATTCCCGGTCGAACCGGGTGACGATCTTCATGATGTAGATGTCGTGTTTGAGGTAATCCTCCGCCAACAACACGAATCCGCGGTTGGCGCTCCAGGCGCCTTCCACCCCGCCGTCCTCAAACACGGTTCCCATGACGGCCGTGGTGGAATCGGCCACCAGGGTGAACCCGCGCCCGCCCCGTTCCGCATACAGCGTATCCTCAATGGGATGGACAAAGAACGCCCCCACCCGTTCCTCCGGCTGCGGGCCGAAGTGGATGGCCGCGATCTTCACCCCGCGCCCGGCCGCCGCCTGCAAATCCCCCTTGATAAGCGCCAACTCCTCCGGCCACAGTGAAAGCAAGATGGTCCGTTCCGCCTCCCGCACGGCTTTTCCGCTTTTTCCCATGAGAAAATCGTACTCATGGATGTTCCAGATGAAAGAGACCTCCCGCTCCTGGGGCAGCTCCTTCAGGTCCCGGGCCAGGTCGTCAAAACGGCGTTCGGAAAGCCGCCGCGCCTGCTCCAGGAAGTCCTCTCCGGAAAGCGGGGCGTATTTTTTTTTGCCGCCCTCAGCCACCTCAAACAGAAGCTTCTTCTCCCGCAGCTTTCCCACCGTTTCGTAAATCTTGGAGGTGGGGATGCCCGAATCGTGGGCCAGCTCGTAGGCGGTGGCGGCCTGCAGCTTGAGGGCGCTCACGTAGGCGCGCGCCTCGTACTCCGTAAAGCCGATGCTCTGCAGCGTCTCTTGGATATTAGTAACTACCATGGTAGTTACTAATATACTACTCATTGATCAGCCTGTCAAGACAATGATCCGAATAAAACCACAGAGGACACGGCGAGGAAGGGAAAATGTGGCTGACGAATTCCTGTTCCAGCCCCTCGACAACCCCTCGACAAGCTCGGGATGACGACTTCCCGACGCGGCCTGTTTGACTACACGCGCCCGATACAGTATATAATAGTCAATCGTTTTTGCCCTTCAAGCTCCACAGGAGGAACCGTATGTCTTTGACGCTCACAGAAAAAATACTCGCCTCGCATCTCGTGTCAGGCCGGATGATTCCCGGATCGGAGATCAGCATCCGCATCGACCAGACCCTGACCCAGGACGCCACCGGCACCCTCGCCTACCTGCAATTCGCCTCCCTGGGCCTCCCGCGCGTCAAGACCGAGATCTCCGTCTCCTACGTGGACCACAACACCACCCAGAGCGACTTCAAAAACATGGACGACCACCGTTTCCTGCAAAGCGCGGCCCGCCGGTTCGGCGTCTACTTTTCCCGGCCGGGCAACGGTATCTGCCACCAGGTGCACCTGGAACGCTTCGGCGCGCCGGGCAAGACCCTGCTCGGCTCCGACTCCCACACGCCCACCGGCGGCGGCCTGGGCATGCTCGCCATGGGCTCGGGCGGGCTGGACGTGGCCGCGGCCATGGCCGGATCGCCCTTCACCCTCACCATGCCCGAAATTATCGGCGTGAAACTTTCGGGTAAGTTGAAACCCATGTGCGCCGCCAAGGACGTGATCCTCACCCTGCTCAAACTGGAAACGGTCAAGGGCGGCGTGGGCAGGGTCTACGAATATTTCGGCCCGGGCGTTAAAACGCTCTCCGTGCCCGAGCGCGCCACCATCACCAACATGGGCGCCGAGCTGGGGGCCACCACCTCGCTCTTTCCCTCAGACGACGTAACCAGGAAATGGCTCGACCTCCAGCGGCGCGCCCACCAGTGGGTGGAGCTCAAGGCGGATACCGAAGGCCGCTACGTAAAGATCATCGAGATCACCCTGGACGATGTCGTGCCCCTGGCCGCCCAACCCCACAGCCCGGACAAGGTGGTGCCGGTAAGCGAGATCGCCGGGCAAAAAATCCAGCAGATCGTCATCGGCTCCTGCACCAATTCATCCATCAACGACCTGGGCATAGCGGCCGACATCCTGAGCGGGCACCAGATCCACCCGGACGTGCAGCTCGGCATCGCGCCCGGATCACGACAGGCCTTCATGAGCGCGGTCAAGGCCGGTATTATAGAAAAACTCCTTTCGGCCGGGGCGCGCATCCTGGAGTCGGCTTGCGGCCCCTGCATCGGCATGGGCTTCGCTCCCTGCACGCAAGGCGTCTCCGTGCGCACCTTCAACCGCAACTTCAAAGGCCGCTCCGGCACGCCGGACGCGGGCGTCTACCTGGTCTCCCCGGAGACCGCGGCCGCGGCCGCCCTCTACGGCGAGTTCACCGATCCCACCCGCATCCGCGGAGTCAAGAAGGCCGATTACCAGCGGTATATCGACGTGGATGACGGCATGATCATCCCGCCCGAAATCGACACTCCCGCCGACGCTGAAATCATCTACGGCCCCAACATCAAGCCCGTGCCCGTGGGAAGCCCGGTGGCCGACACCATTGAGGCGCCCGTCCTCATCAAGACCGGGGACAATATTACCACGGACCACATCATGCCGGCCGGCGCCAAGATCCTGCCTTTTCGTTCGAACATCCCGGAAATCTCGAAGTTTACCTTCGCCTCGCTCGACCCGGAGTTTTACAAAAAAGCGCAGGCCGCCCGCTCGGGGATCATCGTGGGCGGAGACAATTACGGCCAGGGATCGTCCCGCGAACACGCGGCCCTGGCGCCCATGTATCTGGGAGTCAAGGCGGTCATCGCCAAATCCTTCGCCCGCATCCACCGCGCCAACCTGGTCAACTTCGGCATCGTGCCCCTGGAGTTCGAACATCCCGAAGATTACGACAAAGTGGAAGCCGGGGACACGCTGGTGATCAAGGACCTGCACGCCAAACTACGGGCGGGCGGCGCCTTTACGGTTGAGAACAAGACCAAGGGCCTATCATTCAACGCGGTCTGCAAGGAGAGCGAGCGGTCGATCAACGTAATGCTCAAGGGCGGGCTGTTGGCGGCATTGAAAAGCTGATCTCATCTCCGCCAGAATGGTCATGCACAAAATCATCGAAGCATAACGTACACGATAACACGTTCCATAATTCACATCAGGGGGAGTCATGTCCGTCTATACCAAGAAACTCACCTTCCATATGGGCCAGGGCAATGTGGTCAGAGATATCACGGCTGAAGTGAAGGACGTGGTCCGGGAAAGCGGTATATCCCACGGCACGGTCACCGTGCAGGCCGGGGTGTCCATCGGCGTGATCACCACCCTGGAGTACGAACCCGGCTGCCTGGCCGACCTGGAAACCGCGTTATCCAAATTCGCGCCCTTTGACCCGTCTCAGTATGAGCACACCCAACGCTGGCACGATGAAAACGGGCATGGTCACGTGCGCAACGCCATCATG
>CAYQRT010000139.1:0-7720 GCA_964419695.1 uncultured Spirochaetaceae bacterium
TGCCCGCCACAATCCTACCCAAGACCGCAGTGATATCCTCATGCCCGGAATCCGTTAGCAGCAAGCCGAATTCGTCGCCGCCCAGCCTGACCAGCATGTCATTGGGCCTGATTTCGCCGCGAATCGTGTCCGCCAGGGTCCGCAGCACCTCATTGCCGGTTTCGTGACCCAGGGTGTCGTTCACCCGCTTGAAATTGTCCACGTCCATATAGGCGAAGGTAAGGGGCGTCCGGTTGCGTTCGGCCAGCCGGAACTGGGTGCGGGCGTACTCCTCAAAATACCGCCAGTTGGCGGCCCCGGTCAGGGAATCATGCAGCGAGAGGGTGCGTACCTCGGCCAGGGTGCGCAGCAGCCAGCTCATGACCAGGGTGTGCAGCAGGAAAAATAACAGCTGGACGATATCGTCCCAGAGGAGCGCGATCAATCCTGAGTAGGCTTCCCCGGCCAGAACATCGGCCCAGAGCCAGGCCGCGGCGCACAAGAGTGACGTGATTACGCCCGCCGTCCGCCCCAGGAGAAACACGGCGGACGTAATGGGCACCAGGTAAAATATGGAAAATTCCGGTTCAGAGCCGAACGCCAGATCGAGCAGGCTGACGGCGGCGATCAGCGCGCCGACCAGGGGGAGCGAGATAAACCAGCGGGGCTGGGGCACACGAATCCGCAAACCGGGTATTTCAAGGAAACGGGGCGACAATTCGTGTGTGCGTTTCATGGATTCCTCCGCGTGCGGACGGGAACCGGCGGAAGGGACTGCTATTCCAGGCAGACGCCGCCGAGGGTGTCCGGAACCGGGGCATGGCGCAAACTGACCGGTTCCAGCGCGGCGCAGTATTTTTCCAGGTCCAGCATCAGGGCTTGTTTCTGGTCGGATAATTCGATGAGTTCCACGGCCTCCCGGATACCCTTCCAGAGTTGGTCGACCAACAGCGCTCTTTTTTCATGGCTAACGGCGGGAGCCGTCCGGGTTACGTTATTCAACATACCCAGGACCATACCGTAAAAGCCGGATTTCGGCAAGAGCCGCCGCGTTGAAACGCGAAACGGACTTGTTGTATAATCAACCCTGTTGTGATCCGACCACGCCTGCCAAAAACACCGATCGCCGCCATATTCGCCTTCTGTCTGGGGCTGGCCCTCTCCTTTCCCAGTTCACCCGCCCACTTCTGGGAAACGAAGCCCGCTGCGGATCTGGTGGAGGAGATCACCGCCAGCCTGGACGACACCGAACTGCTGGGCCAGGTGTTCTTCCTGGGATACGTGGGACGGAAGCCGTCCGACGACATCAAGCGTTGGATCACCTCACGCAACCTGGGCGGCGTCAAAATTTTCACCCGCAATGTCACCACCCTGCCCCGGCTGGCCGCGGACGTGCGGGAGCTGCAATTACTCTCCCAAAAGACGGGGGCCAGGATCCCCCTGCTGGTGGCCACCGACCAGGAAGGCGGCTGGGTCAAACATATCCGCAAGGAGGCATCGAGCACGGGCGGCAACCTCTCCCTGGCCGCGGGCGGCGTGCCGCACGACGCCTACCTGACGGGGTACTACCTGGGCGAGGAACTCAAAGCCATGGGCGTCAATATGAACTTCGCCCCCACCCTGGATATCTACACCAATCCCGAGGCCGCGCCGGGTCTGGCCCCCCGGTATTTCTCCTCCGACCCCCTGCAGACGGCCCTCCTGGGAGCGGCCTACATCCAGGGGCAGCGCCGCGCCGGCGTCATCGGCACGGGCAAGCATTTTCCCGGCCACGGTGACGCCCACCTCGATTCGCACGGCTTCCTGCCCGTTATCGACATCGATGAACAAACTTTGTGGAACCGCGAACTCCTGCCCTACCGCATCGCGGTGCGCGAGGGGTTGCCGGCGGTGATGAGCGCCCACCTGGCCTTCCCCCGCATCACGGGCCGGCGGGAACCGGCCAGCCAGGACGGCTATTTCTTGAAAACCATCCTCAGGGAGCGATTGGGGTTCCAGGGCCTGGTGGTCACCGACGACATGGAGATGAACGGGGCCCTAGCCGCGAGTACGGGCGTTCCCGAAGCCTGCTATAAAGCGCTCATGGCCGGCAACGACATGATTCTGGTCTCCCATACCCCGGCCGTACAGGAATTGGTCTGGGACTACCTGGCCCGTCGCATGCGAACCGACCACGCCTTCCAGACCCGGGTACGGGAGGCGGTACGGCGCATCCTGGCGCTGAAGCTGAATGAGTTCAAGGGCGAGGGGGCCTTCCCCTACCTGCCGGATCCCGACCAGGTGAGTGCGCTCATACCGGCGCCGGACGCGTCCGACTTCTTTTTCGAAAGCGCCTGCCGCGGCGTCACCCTGGTCAAAGCCGGCCGTATCCCCTTCCGACCGCCCGCCGGTGAAAAGCTTATCCTGATCAGTCAATATTCCGAATTTATAGAAGAAGGGAAAAAAAGGTTCCCGGAGGCGGAGGCCCTGCAGTATTCATGGGACCCGATGTACCGCGCCCGGCCGGAGGAGACGGCGCGGGCGGCTGCGGCGGCCGCCGCGCATGACGTGGTCATCTTCTGCCTGGCCAACCCCAATGGCCTGGACATGCTGGAAGGCCTGGCGGCCTTCCACAAGAAGATCATCGTGATCTCGGCCCTGACGCCGGTGTACCTAAAGAAGGTACCCTGGGTGGAGACGGCGCTGGCCGTGTACGGCAACCACACCGCCTCCTTCCGCGCGGGTTTCGCCGCATTAGCGGGCGATTTCCAGCCCAAGGGCACCCTGCCCCTTCATTTTGAGCGCCCGCGGTAGGAGGAATATAACGTGAACTGGAGGAAAGCCGTACTCGCCGACCTCCCCGACCTGGAACAGTTCCTGATCAGGAAGGAAGTGCAGTGCGTGGGGTTTTCGGCCTGGCTCAAGGATAAAATCATCTCCACGCCCCACATCCGCAATGATTTCACGGTTTACATCCGCCGCGACAAGGATCATGTCACCGGCGCCGCGGCCATCGACGAAGCCGTCCTCATCACCGAGCAGGGGCTGGTCTACCCGATCATCGTCAAACGGCCGCCCGGACACGACCACGGCCTGCATGAACTCTACCACCATTTCCACCGCTCCCCGCCGCAGGTCAATTCCATCATCGGGGTGACGCGCGCGGTGGACATGATCTGCAACCTGCTGCGCCGGCCGGTGCGGACCAAGGTCGATTACCATCTGATGTACCTGGGCGAGCTGGACAGGGCCGCACCGCTGCCGGCCCAGCCCCGGGACGTCAAGATCAGGCGGGCGACCACGGCCGACGTAACGGCGCTCTACGACCTGCAGCGGCGCTACGAGATCGAGGAGGTGTGCCTCAACCCCGACCAGTTCAACGAAACCGCCTGCTACGCCCATCTCAAGGACAGCCTGCGGCGGGAGGTCATCTACATGGCCGAACGGGCCGGCCGTCCCGTGGCCAAGGCCGGCACCAACGCCTGCGGCTACCGGATATGGCAGATCGGGGGCGTGTTCACCCGTCCCGAGGAGCGGGGCCGGGGCCTGGGCAAGCTGCTCATGAAGGCCGTCATCGACCGCGCCCGAAAAAACGACAAGAGCACCTGCCTGTTCGTGAAGAAGACCAATCGAGCGGCCATCATGCTCTACGACCGCCTGGGATACGAAACCATCGACAGTTTCCGCATCACCTACTTTCGCAACGGATGCTGAGCGGAAGCGGAAAACCTCCATCTTAGGAAAGGAGGTTTTCCGCTTCCGCCTGAAGAATCAGACTTCTTCCGGAAGAAAACCTGGCTTTGCATGATTCTTCACGGCGTATGAATTATCCGGGCCTGGCTCATCTTTTGCTTTACAATTTATCCGACAGTCCTAGTTTTGACAGCCGGCATATTTTATGGTATAGGTACAAGGCACACCTCACGGCTTTGGCTCAAGGAGTGAACACCATGTCGGAAAAATCGATTTTGTATACATTTATAGCAGGTATTTTTCTCCTGACCGCCGTGAGCGCGGAAGCGGAGGACGTGCTGCGTTTCCGCGGCAACCGCGCCGATAGTTTTTTCAATGATGCCGCGTTCAATCCCGACGCGCTCCAGTCCGGGGCCAAGATCATCTGGCAGGCCCAGGTCAAGCAGGGATTCTCCGCGGCGGCCCTGCGGGGCAACCGCCTCTATACCATGGGCAATGACCGCCGCAATGACACCGTCTACTGCCTGAACGCTGACACGGGCCGGAAGATCTGGACCCATACCTATCCCTGCGGCTCGAACGAACATCCGGGACCGCGGGCCACTCCCACCATCGACGGGAACACCGTCTACACCTTAAGCCTGGAAGGACACCTCTTTGCCCTGGCAGCCGACTCAGGCCGTGTGCACTGGCAGCGGCACATGACCAGAGACTTCGGCGCCCGCCGGCCCAGTTGGGCGCTGGCCAGCTCGGTCGTCATCCACGGGGAGAAACTCCTGGTCAATGTCTGCCAAAACGGGGTCTGTCTCAACAAGAAGACCGGCGCCAAGATCTGGGCCAGCCCGTCCGCCGCCTCGGGCTACGCCACGCCCGTGCTTTTTAACACAGGCCGCAAAACCTACGGCGCCTTCTTCGGCGCCGACGCCCTGTACGGCGTTGACATCGACACGGGCCGGGTTATCTGGAGCAAGGCATGGCGCACCGCCTATGACGTGAATGCCGCCGATCCCCTGGTGTTCGACGACAAGATCTTCATCTCCACCGGGTACGGCAAGGGCTGCGCCCTCCTCCGGTTCACGGCCTCCTCGATCAGGGAGTTGTGGCACAATGACAACCTGGCCGCTCACTTCTCCACGCCGGTGTACAAGGACGGCTACATCTACGGCATCACCGACAATTCCGGATCCGGCGGAAGGTTCCGCGTGCTCCAGGCCGCCACGGGCAAAGTGGTGCAGAACCGGCGGGCGCAATTCGGCAATTTCATCGTGGTGAACGGCAGATACTTTTTCATCGCCTTTGAGCGCGGGGAGATCGCCGTGGCTGACGTGACCCCCACTTCCTACCGCGAACGGTCCAAGGCCAAACTGAGATCCAACATCTACTGGACCGCGCCGGTGGTGCGGGACGGTCGCGCCTTCATCCGCAATGAACGCGGCGATCTCTTCTGCATCGACATGCGGTAACGGATCGTCATGGCCATGTCCGCCGATTCGGACGCATCCGGCCGCCGGTTCGCGCGCGCGGCGGGGTTCGCGGTCACCGCGGCGGCCGCCTGTTTTTGGGGCGCGCTCCTCACGGCCTGGTTCATCTCCCCGCCGCCCATCCCGGTTACGGAGGACCGGCCGGGACGCGACCGTCGACCGGCGGACGCCAATCTTGCGGGCGCGGGAGAGACCCGCATCGGCGAATTTTTCCAACGCTATGCCGGCGTTCCCGGCGCGGACCGGGGTTCCTGGCCGGGTTTTCGCGGCCCCCAACATGATAATATCAGCCGGCCGTCCCTGACCCTGTCCCCTTCCTTCCCCGTGTCACCCCAGTGGACGGTACCCCTGGGCGAAGGGCACGGCGCCCCGGCCGTGGATCGCGGCCGGGTCTTTCTCCTGGATTACGACGAGGCCCGCAAGTGCGACGCCCTCCGCTGTCTCTCCGCCGATACGGGGGAGGAGATCTGGCGGCGCTTCTACTCCGTTCCCCTGAAACGCAACCACGGCTTTTCCCGCTCCATCCCCACGGTGGCCGGCGGATACGTGGTGAGCATGGGACCGCGCGGACATGTCATGTGCGTCAAGGAGGATACGGGCGCCCTGGTCTGGGGCCTGGATGTGGCGCGGGAATACGGTGCGGAAATTCCGCAGTGGTACGCGTCGCAATGCCCTTTGGTGGACGGAAACGAGGCGGTCCTCGCCGTGGCGGGCAGCGTCTTCATGATCGGCGCGGACCTGGCCACGGGCCGGGTCACGTGGTCCACGCCGCGCGTGGCCGGACTGTCTTTGGGCCACTCCTCCGTGGTCCCCATGACGTATTCCGGCCGCCGCTTGTTTCTCTATTCGGCGCCGGGCGGCCTGGCCGGCGTGTCCGCCGCACCGGGCGACCGGGGAAAACTCTTATTCGTGCACAAAGCATGGGACAACGCCGTGGTGGCGCCCTCGGCCGTGCCCTTCCCGGACGGCCGGATCTTTCTCACCGCGGGCTATGGCGGCGGCAGCATGATGGTGCGCCTCCGGCGCGAGGGAACAAAATACCGTACTGAGACGCTCTACCGCTACCGGCCCAAGGAGGGCCTGGCCTGCGAACAGCAGACGCCCATCCTCCACGCCGGCCTGCTTTTCGGCATCATGCCCAAGGACGCCGGGGACTACAAAAGCCAGTTCGTGTGTTTTGATCCGGACGCCCCCCGCATTCTCTGGACCACGGGCAAAGACCTGACCTTCGGGCTGGGACCGTTTCTTTTGGCGGACGGGAAATTCCTGATTCTGGGCGAGACGGGCACGCTCTACGCGCTGGCGGCCGATCGCACGGGCTTCCGGGTGCTGGGACGGCAGGACGTGATACCCGGAGCCCGGGACGCCTGGGGCCCCCTGGCGCTCACCGGGCGGCGCTTATTTCTGCGGGACTCCACCCGGCTTCTGGCCCTGGATTTACAATAGAAAGCCTGGCGCGGCTAAAAGCGGCGGAGAATGAGGTCGATCAATTGTCCGGCGCGTTCGTTGACCCGGCCCTCCACCGACGCGGCGCTGACCGCGTCCACGTCCAGTTTGGGTCTGAAATTTTCCGGCATGGGACCGTCGCTACCGCGCGTATAAAACACCACGGTCCGCGGATCGGCGGGGTGGTCCTTGAGCCAGTCGGTGATCCGGCGGTCGAGACGCCCGGCCCTGAACGGACCCACCAGGACCACGGCGCCGTATGAAGCGGTGTCTTCCTGGGCGAGACCGCCCAGGCCGATGACTTTGACGTAATAGTCCCCGGAACCCAGACGGGCAATGACGCCTTTCACCACTTTCTGCTTGAAGGCGCTGGCCGTGGCCGCGATGAGCACCCGGCGCGGCGCCGTGGCGACGCCTGTTTCCATGGTCGGCATATCCGCCGCGCAGCCGGTCAGCCCCATGAGCGCGGCCATAAGTACCACAAGCATTTTCCGCATGATCCCTCTCCTCCTTGTACGAATATACACCTCGGTTTTACGTTGGCTATTTCCGTTTGCTGAATACGCGTTTCAGGAAATGACAAACTCATTATAATCGGAAATTGTGACAACTCTATCAGCCGTCACTATACAACACCGGAAGCGGCGGCCGGCGGCACTCCATGTGTCATTTTCTGTTGATAACCGCACAGCCCCCGTCCGCCTTCCATTATATCCTTCCCGGAACGGTTGCGCCAGACACCGTCGCCCAAACGATGATCCCGGCGCCGGGAAAAGATCGACATTCGCGAGGATGAGGTGGAATATGCGTGGCGGCCGCATTACAATGGCTACAGACGGATATTGGGAACTTCGAAAAACCCTCGATTTCAAGAAATGGAAGGTTTGCGAAGTTCCTATTGATTGTCCACCGCACGCGCGGCGGACGAAAGGCGTGGAGTATATGACGGGAAAAACAGCGGCAGCCGGCTGTCTCCTCTGGCTGGCCTGCCTGGCCGCGGCCGCGGCGGACATACCGGCCAAGCCCCACGAGAAAATCCAGTCCGAGGTACGGGTCTACCACTGGGACAATCGGGGCTGGACCGTGGGGCAGAAGATCAAAATGATTACGGAGACCCATGACAAACACGGCCGGCCGGTACT
>CAYQRT010000140.1:0-1261 GCA_964419695.1 uncultured Spirochaetaceae bacterium
GTGGGCCCAAAAAACCTCGCCTAGCGAGGTTTTTTTATTTATCCTCGGTTGAACCGGGGATAAAAAAGGCCGCTCCTTGCGGAGTCGGCCTTAATCCCCGAAATCAATTTACTTACGCTCCCTTGATTTCGATTTTCTTGGGCTGCGCCTCGGGATTCTTGGTGAGGGTCAGCGTAAGCACGCCGTTCTTGAACTGCGCGTTGATCGACTCCCGGTTGACGTCTTCCGGAAGCACGAAACTTCTGGCAAAGGTATAGCCGCGGCGTTCCCGCATGATATACCCGTTCTTCTTCTCCTCTTTTTCCTCCTTCTTCTCGGAGGATATCGAGAGAAGATTGTTCTCCACCCTCACCTCGATGTCTTTTTCGGTGAGGCCGGGAAGATCGGCTTCCAGAACGTAGCGGTCCTTTTCCTCGCGGACATCCACTTTGGGATACGTACCGTCGATTCCCCAAAAGCTCCCGCTCGTCAGATCATCAAAGAACCTATCGAACTCTTTGTCCAGCAGGCTGCCCGTCAAAGGCTGATATTTTACCAAGTTCATATTGTACCTCCTTCAGGTAATATGTCTTACATAAATAATAATGCAAACGGCGTGCCAAAATTGCTAATACAAATAAATCTATAATATATAATGAAATATATCGTAGAAAAAATATCTTTGCAGAAATCATGGAGCTATATGTGTAAATATTATACAGTGTGTTATATTTACCAAATAGATGTATCAATATGATACATTTTCCCAAGATGCCTACTACAACTGTTTCATTTTTACTTAACATACTCTAAGCTTTCTTTATTATACACATAGATGGAATCGATCCCCGGATAACGCGTTGGCGGGCATCAAAGCATCATTCCTGACCATACCCATGGTGTTGTTTCTACCGGCGCCGCTCTTTACGTTGAGGGACCTATGGACACGCCACCGCTTGAGCTCCCTCCGGGCGGCTCTCCACGCCAGGAGGCGGGCCAGTCCCCATTTCCGGACGTGATCCGGGGATTGAAGCGGCGCACCGGCTCCTCGCCCCGCCCGGGCTTCACTGATCGAGAAATAATGAGTATCTTTGCGACGACTCACATATGAATTATCCTTCCCCCCTGGTAAACTTTCATGTCCACACCTTCCGCTGCCACCACGCGGAAGGCGACGCCGCCGCCTATGTCCGGGCCGCTTTGGACCGAGGGTTGACGGCGGTCGGGTTCTCCGACCACACCCCCCTGCCGGACAATCACTGGAAAAGCATTCGCATGCACC
>CAYQRT010000140.1:1361-7711 GCA_964419695.1 uncultured Spirochaetaceae bacterium
TTCTCCGACCACACCCCCCTGCCGGACAATCACTGGAAAAGCATTCGCATGCACCACGATGAATTGCCCGGTTACTGCGCGGAAGTACGTCGCGCCGCCGCCGATCATCCGGGAATTGCCGTATTCCTAGGACTGGAATGCGAGTACGACCCGGTTTATGTCGAGTACTACCAAAACGTGCTGTTGGGTGAACACCATGTCGATTTTCTGGCCGGGGGCGCGCATTGGTTTCCCTGGCGGGGAAGACGCCTCAGTCTCTACGACGAACTGGAGACGGCCTCGCACCTGGCGGCGTACGCCGAGCACCTGAGCGCATCCATGGAATCCGGCCTCTTCGCCTATATCGCCCATCCCGATTTTTTCGCCCGCTCCTACACGGACTGGGACGAAAACGCCGCGGCCGCTTCCCGTGATATTATATCCGCGGCCGCCGCCACCGGCATGCCCCTGGAAATTAACACCAACGGCTTCCGCAAAGAACCCATCCAGACAGCCGCCGGACCGCGTCCCGGCTATCCCCTGCCCGCCTTCTGGGAAATGGCCGCGGCACACCAGGTGGCCGTGGTCGTCAACTCGGACGCCCACCGCCCGGAGGACGTGGGCGCCCTCAGTGAGGGCCTGGCCCTGGCCGAACGGGTCGGGCTGGTTCCCCTGGACCTTTCCCGCCGGCTTCAAAGCCGCCCGGGATGATATCTGATTCAGGACCTTGATTTTTTACCGCCAATCCGCTTTAATAATTGGCAGGTACGAAAAAACATACTACAACATATGCCTTCACTCATCGAACGGGAGGGGATGATGAGACGCCATTTCAATTATACACCGATTAAAACCAAGGACATCCACGCCATCATGAAAGCCATCCGCACCTGCGGCACGCTTTCCGGTATTGCCTATTCCCGCCTGCACAATTACATAGTCACCCTGGAGCGGCTTCTGAGCCAAGGCTCCCGGCTGGAGGACAAGAGTGAACTTCCCCCTATGGAGGAAGAGTACCTGTTTCTCAATAATTGATTCCAGATCTGATTCAGATCCTGGTGCCCCAAAGATTGCGATGGATGCGTAAAAACGAAAATTGATTCGCAGTCAACAAGACCACACCATTTGACTCGGATACACGAAAATATGGATTTCCGAGAAGATATCAACATTCAGCCTCTAACTAATAACAATCTTCGGGGCACATAAAACTATTGACAACGCTTTTCAAATGTATTAAATTATTATTGTATTATTACATTAGTACAATCGGGGTAGCGAATGTACGAAATGCTGGAATTCACACTGGATCCCAAAAGCGGTGTTCCCTTCTATAAACAGATAATCCTGCAGATCGAGATGGCCATCGCGGACGGACGCCTGAAAACAGGCGACCAGCTTCCCACGGTCCGCGGTCTGGCCGTGGACCTCTCGATCAATCCCAACACCGTGGCCCGCGCCTACAGCGAACTGGAAATTCGTGGCATTGTCACCACCCAACAGGGAAGCGGTACATTCATCTCTGACAAACGCATCGAACTCTCGGACATAGAACGAGAAAAAGTTCTGGCGGAACTGATGCGCGCCTGCGTTTCCAACGCCTCATCCTACGGATTCACCATCAAGGAAATCATCGAATACCTGAAGGAGCTGGAACGCAGCCCGGCTCTTCTCAAGGAGGAGAAAAATGAGATTGACTAAACAGGCCAAGCATCTGATCGACAACCTGCCCGTTCCCCGGATAGACCGAGATTTCCGTTTCCACGCCCTCTCTCTTTTGGTGGTGGTGGTCTTTTACGTGGGAGGCGTTTTTCTACAATTCCAGTTCACCCCGCAGGCCTCCCTCCTCACGCTCATCTACGCGGGCCTAGGCGTGCTCATTATTGCCGGCATCATCACCATCCTGCCGCTCTGGAACATCATGATCAAGACCCTGGCCGGAGTCTGGCTCCTGGGCATAGCCATCCTGGGCATATCCTACCTGCCCTTCTTCATAGCCGTCTCCCTGGGATTCTTCCTGGCCCCCTGTTTTCAATTGGCCCAGCAGTGGGAGAAGGCCGTGATCCTGCGCTTCGGCAAATTCCGAAGAAACAAGGGACCGGGGCTCTTCCTCATGTGGCCCGTGGTGGAACGCATCGCCGAATTCGTTGACACGCGCATCCGCTCCACGGATTTCCGGGCCGAGACCACCCTCACCCGGGACACGGTGCCGGTTAACGTGGACGCCATCGCCTTCTGGATGATCTGGGAC
This sequence comes from uncultured Spirochaetaceae bacterium, assembly GCA_964419695.1. Taxonomy (GTDB): domain Bacteria; phylum Spirochaetota; class Spirochaetia; order SZUA-6; family RPPD01; genus JAFGSW01. Next base: position 3,592 of record CAYQRT010000140.1, read on the forward strand.
CCCAAAAAAGCGATCCTGGAACTGGAAACCTTTCTGGACGCGGTCATCCTCTCCGCCCAGACCGCCCTCCGGGACGCCATCGGCAAACATGAACTGGCCACCCTCCTCTCCGAGCGTGACCGGCTGGGTAAGGAGATCCAGGAAATCCTGGAGGCCAAGACTTCGGCCTGGGGCATCACCATCCTCTCCATTGAAATCCGCGACATCATCATCCCCAAGGAACTGGAGGACGCCATGAGCAAGCGCGCCCAGGCGGAGCGCGAGCGCCAGTCACGCGTTATCCTCGGTACGGCCGAGGTGGAGATCGCGGAGAAATTCGAAAAGGCGGCGGAACGCTACAAGCACAACCCCACCGCCCTGCACTTGCGCGCCATGAACATGTTGTATGAAGGCTTAAAGAAGAACGGCTCGATCGTCCTGGTGCCCTCCAACGCCCTGGAGACCATGTCCCTGGGCACCGTGTTGGGCACGACCGCATTGGAAAAAGTGGAACAGATGAACCAACATGAGAAGGAGGCCCCCCATGGTCAAGATTAGCGGCGTAGAAAAAAATTACAAGATCGGCAAGCTGGAGGTGCGCGCCCTGCGCGGCGTGAACCTGGAGATCAATGACGGCGAGTTCATGTCCATTGCCGGCCCCTCGGGCTCGGGCAAGACCACGCTCTTGAACCTGATCGGCTGCCTGGACGTGTGCGACGAGGGGCAGATTCAGATCGACGGAGAGATCATAGGCGACAAGAAGAAGGACGAACGGGCTTACCTGCGCCGGCAAAAGATCGGCTTCGTCTTTCAATCGTTCAACCTCATTCCCGTGCTCACCGCGTATGAAAACGTCTCTTTTGCCCTGTCGCTCCTCAAACTCCCGCCGGCCGAGATCCGGAACCGCACCATGAAGATCCTGGAGGAAGTGGGACTCAAGGGACTGGAAAAGCGCTTCCCCAACGAACTCTCCGGCGGCCAGCAGCAGCGCGTGGCCGTGGCCCGCGCCCTGGTCAAGAATCCGACCCTGGTGCTGGCGGACGAACCGACCGCCAACCTGGATTCGGACACGGGCAAGGAAATCTTGAAATTAATGGAAGATCTGAACAAGAAACACGGGACGACTTTCATCTTCTCCACCCACGACTCCATGGTCATGGAATTCGCCCACCGGCTCGTCCTGCTTCATGACGGCAAGATTACGTCCGATAAAAAACAGCGGTAAGGAGGCATGCTATGAGATTCGTCATATCATTGGCTATTAAAAACCTGTTCCGCTACCGCCGGCGTACCATTATCACAGCCCTGGCCATCGCCGCCCGCGTGGCCATGTTCATCTTCATGGACGGCTGGCTCAAAGGGGCGGAAAAGGATTCGATCCGCAATCTGGTGAAATTCGAAACCGGATCGGCGCGTGTTATGGACAACACCTATTGGGAAGAGCACGACTACCTGCTTCCCAAATACTACATAAAGGACCCGGACCCGATCATGGAGAAGCTGCAGGCGGCCGGGTACACGGTCGCGCCCCGTGTTACCATCCTCGCCACGGTCTCCAAGGTGGGGGGCGAGAAAGACTCCTACACCCTGCAGCTGGCGGGCATTGATCCCGCCCGCGACCCGAAAATTTTCGATTTGGCCAACGCCATCACGCCCAAGGAAGGTTCGTACCTGAAGGCGGGCGAACTGGCGATCCTTCTGGGAGAAGACGTGGCCGCGCGCCTGGGCGTCGGCTTCAACGACGCGGTATCCATCAGCACCCGCACCAAAGACGGCGTCTGGACCGGCATGGAGGCGCGGGTGACGGGCATCCTCTCCACGCCCGACCCCATCGTCAATAACAGCATGGGCTTCATACCCCTGGACGTCATGCAGGACATGCTGCAGATGGGTACAGGCGTCACCGACATCGTCATCGGATTTCCCGAATGGATCGATCCGGACCAGGAGACAGCCAAAATCAACACCCTGCTCGGAAAGCAGACCTATTCGGCCAAAAGCTTCAATGACCTGGCGGCCGAGTTCGGCATGATCGCCCAGACCAAGAGCGGCGGTTCCAAGGTGATCATATTCCTTATCTTCATCATCGCCGCCATCGGCATCTCCAACACCATACTCATGGCCGTCTATGAACGGGTGCGGGAAATCGGCATGATGCGGGCCCTGGGCATGAAAGACCGCTCCATCCTCCTGGGATTCGTGTTCGAGGCCCTGGGCATAGGCCTCCTCGGCGCGGTGCTGGGCGTGTTCCTGGGCGTCATCATCAACCTCTACATGGTGAACGTGGGCATTGATCTGGGCCCCTTCATCAAGGACATGGGGAACATCGGGTACCGGATCGCGGGGGTGTCCAAATCCACCTGGAACGTCGACTCCATCCTCACGGTGGGGGTCTTGAGCGTCCTGTTTTCGGGCGTCTTCGCCGTACTCCCCGCCATGCGCGCCCTGAAAAAACAGATCACCGACTGTCTCCGCGTTAAGTGAGAGGCCGAACGTGTTGAGGAAGGAGTAAACCATGAATATATCACATATCGCCCTGCGGAATATTTTTAGAAATAAACGGCGCAGCCTCCTGTCGTTCTCGGCCATCGCCATCGTCACCCTCTCCATCACCTTCATGTTCGCGTACATCGAAGGGCTGAAATCGGACCAGCGGACGACCACGCAGCGCTTCATCACCGGCCAGGCGCGGATCCGGAACTCCGGATACGAGGAATACCAGTTCACGTATCCGGAAGAGTTCATGATCAAAAATTATCCGGCGGTGTTGAACTCGCTGCAAAGCGTTCCGGAGGTCACCGACCATGCCGGGCGCATGCAGTTTGCGGGGCAGATCGCGGCCGCCTGGGAGACAATCCACAAGGGAACCCCGGCGGAGATGAATATCTTCAATGAAACGGTGAACGCACTCGTCGTGGGCGTGGATTTCTCCCACGACACCGACTACTTTGACATCACCCAATACATTAAGGAAGGCGGCCGTCTCCCCGGAGCCAATGAAGCGCTGGTGGGCGACGGATTCGCCCATAACGCGGGCCTGAAGCAAGGCGAGGATTTCTTTCTATTTGCGGGCAATGACAGCCGGCGGCTCACGATCTCGGGCATCGTCTCACTGCCCGTCATCCAGCTGGGGCAGAAGGCGGTCTACGTACCGCTCGCCACGGCCCAGGACCTCCTGGCCCGCTATGGCGAGGCACAGGAAATTCTTCTGCGCTTCAAACCAGGCACCGACCTGGCCGCGGGGATAACCCATGTACAAAACGCCCTACGACAGGCCGGCCAGGACGGGCTGGAGATCAAAGCCTGGAACGAAATAGGCAATGCCGCGGCCTTCATCGACATGGCCGCCACCATGTTTAATTTCATGGCGCTCTTCTTTTTCGTCATCGGAACCACGGTCATCGCCAACACCACCATCATGGTGATCTATGAACGCATGCGCGAAATCGGCACCCTCCGGGCCATGGGTATGACCGGCAAGGAGATGATCCGGCTCTTCTTCATGGAAGCGTTTTTCATCGGCGCCGCCGCCTCGGCCACCGGCGTACTGGTGGGCGCGCTTCTGGTGCTGCCCTTGAGCATATCCGGTTTCGACCTGGGAATGCTGGCGGACGTGGGAAAAATGAACATCTCCGTATCCAATATCATTTATCCACAGATCAACCTCACCTCCACCCTGTTCGTCTTCGTCTACTCAGTGGTGGTGGCTTCGTTCATCTCTTTCCTTCCCACGCGCCGGGCGGCCAAGATCGAACCGGTGGAAGCGCTGCGGTCAATATGATGAACCGCGGGGCCAAGAGATATTATCAACCCAAGGAGGTCGTGCGTATGACACATAAGAAACCAATCATTATTGCATTGCTGCTCTGCCTGCCGGCCCTGGCTTTCGCCCAGGTGACGGCCGAGCAGGTGATCAAGGCCATGGAGAAAAATGAGGTCCACTCCACGGCCAGGAGCACGGGCCAGCTGCTCATCACCAACCGGTTCGGAACCAGGACCAAGACGTTCAACGCGGTCTCCCAGGGCGAGGACAAGATGCTGCTCGAATTCACCAACAAAGAGGAGCGCGGCCAGAAGATCCTGCGCCTGAAAGACGAAATCTACGTCTACTACCCCAAATCCAACGGGGTGGTCCGGCTGC
>CAYQRT010000141.1:0-7705 GCA_964419695.1 uncultured Spirochaetaceae bacterium
CCTCGGTGATGGCCTCGAAGGCCGAACCTTCCGGCAGGTGGCCGGTGATGAGCACGGCCTTCAGGTCGGGATTCATCTTGCGCATGGCGCGGAAGCAGTCCCGGCCGTTCATGCGCGGCATGATCATGTCTATAAGCACTAAATCGATATCCGCCTTCTCCCGTCCGTAGCGTTCGATGGCCTCCTCCCCGTCCCGGGCCAGCTCGATCGAATAGCCCTCGCTGGAGAGCATGCGCTCGATGACGCGGCAGACCACGTCCTCGTCGTCCACCACCAGGATCCGGCCGTGTCCGGCGACGCTCGGTCCGGTCTCCCCCAGGCTGACCTGCTCCACGCGTTTTTCCACCAGCGGCAGATACGTGCGAAACACCGTGCCCCGCGGCTTGTTGGCCTCCACCTCAATAATGCCCTCGTGGTTGGCAATGATGCCGTAGACCACGGCCAATCCCATGCCCGTACCGCGCCCGGCCTGCTTGGTGGTGAAGAAGGGTTCGAAAATCCGGTCCCGGATCTCCTCGGGTACGCCCGCGCCCGTGTCCCGCACCTCCACCTTCACGTAGCGTTCGGACGTGAGGTGGGGAAAGGCGATCATCTTGCGGGCCGGGGGCGGCACGGTCTCGGTTTCGAATACCAGTTCGCCGCCGTCGGGCATGGCGTCGCAGGCGTTGACGGCCAGGTTGATGATCACCTGTTCCAGCTGTCCCGGATCACCCAGGATAAAGAGGGGCGTCTCGCGGAACCGGCGCACGATGCGGATCCGTTTGTCGATGGTGTGTTTGAGGATGGTTATGACCTCTTCAATGATAAGGTGGAGATCGAAGGCAAGGTTGTGCTGCTTGCCCTTGCGCGCGAAATTCAACAGCTGGCGCACGAGCACGGCCGCCTTGTTGGCCGTACGCTCGATGACGCCGGCGTCGTGGTAGAGGCCGCTCTGCGGATCGAGCTCGTTCTTGAGCAAATCGGCGTAGCCCAGAATCCCCGCCAGCAGGTTGTTGAAATCGTGAGCGATGCCGCCGGCCAAGGTGCCCAGGGCCTCCATTTTTTGGACGTGACGCAGCTGCTCCTCCAGTTCGGCCTTCTCCTCCTCGGCGCGTTTCTGGGGGGTGATGTCCAGGATCGACAGGAGCACGTGCCGCCCCGCGTCCCGGGGTTCGGCGATGAAGGAAAGACGCAGGGAGACGGAGCGCTCCATCCCATCCGAACGGTACACAATACCCTCGGTCTCCAGCTCATTGTCGCCGCGGTCCAACGCCTCAATGATGGTAAGGAGAATACTGAAACTCTTCTTCCTGAAGATCCGGTGGAACCCCCTGTTCAATTCGTCCTTGCTCTCAATGTCAAAGAGAATATGCAGGGCCTTGTTGATCTTGACAATTTCCACCTGGTTGAGCAGGCGCAGGGCCGCCAGCGGCCGTTCCATGCAGATCCGGATGACATCCCCGCCGGTGGCGCGGCGCAGGACGTCCAGGCGCTCCTGGAAGCGGCTCAAATCAACCTCGGCCAGGGCGATGGGCGAATCGTCGAAGAGGGTAATGAAGCGTTGGTAGTTCTGCCGGAGTTTTTCCGTGCGCACGCGCACCAGTTCCTCCAGGCGGTGGCGGTACTCGGAAAGTTCAGCCTCCCGCTGGCGCCTTTCGCTGATGTCGCGCGCCAGGCAGACCGCGCCGATATTCCCCCCGCTGCGCCTCATGACGATATGGGAGAGCGAGAGGGACACCGGGACGACCTGACCCGTCTTGGCGCGCAGTCCCGTCTCCAGGTAACAGGGCGCGCTGGAGGCGGCGCCCGGCGCGGGCAGAAGACTGTCGGACAGGGTCCGCTCTTCGGGAGGGATGAGCGCCAGAACGGGCAGCTGCGCGAACTCCTCCTCGGTATACCCCAACAGGAGGGCGGCGGAGGGATTGGCGAAGGTGATATATCCCTCATTGTTGATGAGAAAAAGACTGTCGCGCATGGAGGTGATGATGTTGTTCATGGCGGTTTCCGGCGAGATATCGAAAATACGGTTTTTCAGGACCAGGAAACCCAAAGGGATGAAGCCCACCGCCGCGGCCAGGTTGACCATCTCCGGCACCCGCCACCCGGCCAGGGGGCAGATAATCTGGTTGAGCACGCCCGCCACCGTTATAAAGGATAAAAATACGGAAAGTGCGATGGCGCCGGTGCGCCGGCCGTTGGTTTTCATGCGCAGGGTGTGACTGATGATAAACACCGCGCTCAGGAGCAGAAGCAGAAACGCGTACCCGGTGGCCAGGAAGAGCGCCCCGGGCAGCGTGCCGGGACCGTAGGTCCAGCCCCAGAGCATGCGGTGCGGCGGTCCGGTGATGACGTCGGTGGAGATTTCAACCGCGACCAGGGAGATGGAAATCACATAGACCAGGGGTAGTATGACGCGGCGCGCCTTGATTTTCGGATAGGAACGGTGAAACGCGTAGTAAAATGAAAAATGGAAGATGAAAAGCGAGACCAGCGGCCAGAGCACGTCGATCGACTGCCAGAAGGAGGCGGCGGCCAGGCTCTCCGCCTGCCGGTACCCGAACTCCACAAAGGTCCGGAACCCGGCGGCCAGACACATGAGAAGGAAGAGTATATTCATCCGGTTCCTGGGCGCTTTGGAGAAGACATACATGCCGACACCCAGCCAACCCAGAGCGGCTGCCAGTGATAAGAGGGCAAAAATGTTCATACAGGAAAAAGAATAAGGCATTATAACGGAGAATGCAAAAAAACATTGTTTACACTATATTAGGTAAATGATATACTCCAGGCAATGCCGATAAAAAGTGCGGTCACCATAAAAAGTGAGGAAGCTTTCTACTTCGACCGGATCAAGAAAGGCCAATCGCTCCATCGGCTTTCCACCATCACCTCACTCGGCTTTTTTACCCCCCCCACGGGCGTCACGTTCGACCGGGCCACGGCGTACCGGGACCTGAGCGCCGCCTACGCGCTGTGTTACCGCATTTTTCTGAATAACGGGTACATCGAACCCAACTTCATGGGAACGCGCTTGAGGGATTGGGAATTGCACGACCACACGGCCACCTTTGTGGCCCGGGCGGATAAGCGCGTCATCGGCGTCTCTTCGCTGGCCGCCGATATTGCCGGCAAAGGGCTGCCCACCGAGTGGCTCTACCCGCAAGAGATGGCCGAGGTGCGGCGTTTTTCCGGCGTATTCGCGGAAGTCTGCAACGGCGCCCTGGAAAAAGCCTACCGCCAAAGTTCCATCCCCCTGGAACTCTTTCGCTGCATGCTGGCCGGCGCCTGGCAGGGCGGCATCAACAAGCTGATTGCCGTCATCAACCGGACCCACCGGACGTTCTATGAACTGTGCTACGCGGTTCAGATCGGCGGGGAGAAAAACTACGCGGCTGACCGCTATGATCCGGTTATTCTCATGTACATGGACTGCAATGTGCTTCACCGGTATCTTTCCTCCCCGGAAAGCGACAACAATACGGCCGACGGCTTTCTGCGCCGCTACCTGCTCTTCGATAACCCTTACCTCCCCCGGGCCCCGGGCTGGAACCGCCGGGCGCAGGCGGCCTTCCGACGCCAACGCATCGCCGACCGCTTTCAGGACGACATCAGGAACACGCTGGTGGAATCGGTGTTCCCGGAGGACCTTCCGGGGCACGGGAACAAGCGGCGCTCCGCCCGGTCTATCTCCCGCAACTGAATCAGGCCGGCCTTCCTTGACATTGCCCTCCGGCTGAATTATTTTATACTCAATTGCCAATGGTTTTCTTCTTCCACAACCAAAGATATGGTTTAACCTGTTGTGGTGTATGGAAATAGAAGCCCATTACAATCGGATAGGCTGAACACCATTTGGTTTTCAGCATATACCCACGTCGGCGACAAGACCATGCCAACCCGGAGAATCACGCATCATCCATGGAAGCAGCACCAGACGACCGCCACAGTAAAATAATGGTCACTGCCCGCGCCTGGGCGCCCGGCCATATTACCGGCTTTTTCACGATCGCCGACGCCGACTCCGATCCATTGGAACGCGGCTCTCTCGGGGCGGGGGTTTCAGTGAGCGCCGGGGTGACGACCGCGGTCCGCCTCAACCGATCGGCGCCGCCGCGAACCCTCGTCTCCCTCAATGGACAACCTCAGGCCGCGCCGGTTTCCCGCCGCGTGGTGGATTTTTTTCTGGCGTCCAGCGGACTGACGCTCCCCGGATCGCTTGAGATCAGCCACCGGATTGACGTGCCCCAGGGAGCGGGGTTCGGGTCCAGCGGCGCCGGGGCCTTGAGTCTGGCCCTGGCCCTGAACGCGGCGCTGGGCGGCCCGCTTTCCCCGGAGCTGGCGGCCCAGACCGCCCACCGGGCCGAGGTGGAATGCCGGACCGGCCTGGGCACCGTCCTGTCCTGCACCGTGGGAGGGCTGGAAGTACGCACACGCGCGGGCGCCCCGGGCCGGGGAATCATCCGCTCCTTTGCCGTGCCCACGGGTCGGACGGTTGTCAGCCTGGTCAAGGGCCCCTTATCCACCGCGTCGGCCTTGGCCGACGCCGCGCTTCGCGGGAGAATCAATGCCGCCGGTGAACGCATGATTGACGACCTGTTGGCCGATCCGAACGTGGATCGTTTCCTGGAACTGGCCGGTACGTTCACCGCCCAGACCGGGCTGGCCACTCCGGCGGTGCGGGATATCATCTCCCGGCTTTCAGGTTTGGGTCTCACATCCGCCATGCATATGTTCGGAGAGGCGGTGTTTACCATACTGAACGGCTCGCAGCGTCCGCTTGTATCCGATCTGCAGCGGCTGGCGGAAGAAACGGGATTCAGTCTGTTTGTGATCGAGATTGCGGCCCAAGGAGGGAAGGTCATCCCATGAGTCATGCAGTACCGGATTCACATCCGCGGCACGTGTCGCTGCGCCTGAGGGAAAAATTAAAGCTGGGCCTGGAAAAGGGGATCACGGCCACGGCCGGCATGTTCGCCCACGGCCGCGGGGAAGCCTTCGACTACATCCTGGGCGAGTCCACCACGACGCCCGCCCAGGATGCGATCCGTGCCGCCGCCGCCCTGCTCCTGGAATCGGCCCATCCTGTTATTTCCGTGAACGGCAATGTGGCCGCGCTCTGTGCCTCGGAAACGGTGGGCCTCTCCCGGGCCGTGCCGGCCGCCCTGGAAGTCAACCTCTTCTATCAGCGCAGTGAACGGGAACAGGCGATCGCCGAGTGGCTGCGCGCCCACGGCGCCGCACAGGTGCTGGGCGTGGGCGCCGACGCCTCGCGCACCGTGCCGGGTCTGGAAAGCGCGCGGGCCAAGGTGGACCCGCGCGGCATCTACGGAGCGGATACGGTCTTTCTGGCCCTGGAAGACGGCGACCGTACCGAATGGCTGGTCAAGATGGGAAAAAAGGTGATCGCCGTGGACCTCAACCCCTTCTCCCGCACGGCCCAATTCGCGCACGTCACCATCGTCGACAACGTGGCGCGCTGTCTGCCCCGGCTCATCGAGGAGGTGGAGGAGCTGAAAGGGGCCTCACCCCGTGACTTGTCAAGGATCATCAAATCATACAATAATGGAAAGAATCTCGGCGCGATGATCGGCCTCATCCGCAAACGGTTGGGGCGTCTGGAAAAGCAGGGCGTGTTCCTGCGGATACCCGATGGAGGCGAACGATAACACCCATGTCTGAAAAGATAAAACAACTCAAGGGTGTCAAGAAAATCGTCGTCCTGACGGCGTACGACGTGATGACGGCCCGTCTTCTCTCCCGCTCCGGCGTGGACCTTATCCTGGTGGGTGATTCCCTGGGAGAAGTCGTGCAGGGGCGGACCTCCACCCGGGAAGTCACCATGGAAGAGATGGTCTATCACACCGCGGCCGTGGCGCGCGGCGCCGAGGGCGTGGTATTGACGGCCGACCTCCCCATACACACCTACGATACGCCCGGGGCGGCGACGGCCAATGCCCGGCAGCTGCTGAAGGCCGGGGCGGACAGCGTCAAACTGGAGGGATACCAGCCCGGCATCGTGCGCGCCCTGCGGGAGGCGGGCATCGCCGTTATGGGCCACCTGGGCCTGCTGCCCCAGACCGCGACGGCGCGCAAGGTGGTGGCCAAGACCGCGGAGGAAGCGGAAAAACTCAAAGCCGACGCCGCGGCCTTGAGCACGGAAGGCGTGTTCGCCCTGGTGCTCGAGTGCATACCGGAACGCCTGGCCGGGGAAATCACGGCCGCCGTACCCGTGCCCACCATCGGCATCGGCGCGGGCCCGCGTTGCGACGGGCAGGTATTGGTGGTCAATGACCTGCTGGGCCTGGTCACCGCGCCGCCGCCCAAGTTCGTCCGGCACTACGCCGACCTGGCGGGCGAGATCACCCGCGCGGTCACGGCCTTCAAGACGGACGTTGAGGCGGGCCGCTACCCCGATGACGCCCACACATATCACTGAAAGGAAGCGGCCGACCCGTTATTTCCGTATGAGAGAACAGGGACTTTCCCGACAGGCAGTCAGGCGTCTCATGCAGCGGGCACTCCGCTCCGACCACTCCTTTAAAAGCGGGCGGATCGCGGGATCCATGTGCACCGCCCCCCACCCTTTCGGCGCGCGGGTGTTTGCGCGCCACCTGGAAACGAACGTGGGCGATCCCGGCCTCTTCCCCGGAGCCATCAAGCTGGAGGAGGAGGCCGTCCGTTCGCTGGGTTCGCTTTTGGGCCTGCCCGCGGCCGAGGGCTGCATCGTCACCGGCGGCACCGAGGCCAATATCCTGGCCCTCTGGGCCGCCCGTGAACGCTCCGGCGGCCGGGGCAACGAAGTACTGGTGAGCGAGGAAGCCCATTTTTCCTTTGACAAAGCCGCCCGTCTCCTGGGCCTGGACCTGATCAAGCTGCCGCTTACCCCGGCCTATACTCTGGACATGACCGAGGTGAAAAAACGTCTTTCGCCCAGGACCATCGCCCTGGTGGGTATCGCCGGCACCACCTCCCTGGGCGCGGTGGACCCCATCGCCGAATTATCCGAGTTGGCCGTGTCCCGCGGCCTCTACCTGCACGTGGACGCGGCCCTGGGCGGGTTCGTGCTGCCCTTCGCCCGCGACGCGGGGCGCCGCGTGCCGCCATTCGACTTCTCCCTGCCCGGCGTTCAGTCCCTTACCATTGATCCGCACAAGATGGGCATGGCGGTCATTCCCGCGGGCGGCATTCTCTGGCGCAACCGCGCGCTCTCTGAACTGGTCAAGGTGCCCGTGCCCTACCTCGCCGGCGGGGAGACTGCCTTATCCACCATCGTGGGCACCCGCTCGGGCGCCTCGGCCCTGGCGGTCTGGGCCCTCCTGAATCACCTGGGACGCCGCGGCTACCGGGCCGTCGTGAAACGGGCTTATGAACTGACCGATCTCCTGGCCCGGGGCGTGCGCGCCATCAAGGGGCTGCGCCTGGTGACGGAACCGACAATTAATGTGGTGGGTATCGGCGCCACGGACACTTCCATTGAGTTGTTGGCGTCGCGGCTGCGGCGGCGGGGCTGGGCCGTCTCCCTCTTTCCCCGTCACCTGCGGGTGGTGCTCATGCCGCATTTGAAGGAAAAGCACGTACGCGCCCTGTTGAAGGACCTGGCCGCCGGCTCGGCTGAATGATCCGTTCCCTCCCGCTCATCCTTGAAACACCGGCAGCAGCCCCAAAAGCAATGCGGTCACGTAGAGTGAGACGTGCGCGGCCATGGCCGACTCCAGGGACCAACGCC
>CAYQRT010000142.1:0-6143 GCA_964419695.1 uncultured Spirochaetaceae bacterium
CTTCGGGGTGGGTGACGAGGCGGTGGTGTTATACACCTTGTTCTACAATCTGAGTTTCCTGGGCTCCGGGTTCGTGTTGGGATTCATCGGGGACAAATTCGGCAATCTTCAGGTCTTGAGGATCGGGGCCTTGGGGTCTTTTCTGGCCCTGCTTCTGGCCATTATTTTTCCCTCGCCGGTCATTCTTTTTGTCATTTTCGCCCTGGTGGGGATTAATTTCAACGCCCGCCTGAATAGTTTTCAGGTGTTTATTACGGAATTCGGGGATGAGAAAAACCGCATCCGCTATTCCACCCTGGCCACCGCCATCGGGGCCGCGTCCTTCGGCCTCATGCCCCTTGTGGGCGGCGTTCTGCGAGAGACTTTCCAGGTGAGTTTCAACGTGCTTTTCATTATTGGCGCGGTGTTCGCCCTGCTGGCCTTCTTGTCGTTTCGATTGTTAGTCAAGGACCCCCGAAACATCTCCCGCAATTCCTAATGGAATTGCGGGAGATGTTTCTTAGCGGTTTCATGCAGTATGTGCTGAAAGCGTAATACGGATGAAACCGCACGACCTGGATGATGCCGCATGATGATTCGCAAATAAACATTCTCTTTCCTTATTTCCTCTCTTCCTTCGTGTTCTTCGTGCCTCCGTGGCTTATTTTGCAATGCCGGCCCCAAAAAAAGGATAGATCAATTCCCCCTCATTTTGTATATTGAATCAAAGAGGTTATTGGTATGCGCGTCTATGGCTTAAAACACTTGATTATTTCCGCGGCCGGTACTCTGGCCGCTTTCATCTTGTTGGGAATACTGCTGGGTTTTGTCTCGTGGCCCTTCGGGGCGGGCGGGTCGGGGCAGACTCCGGCTTACGCCGAGACCGCCCTGGCCGGCCGGTCGGATGTGCCGGCGCTGGATACGCCTTCGCCTTATTTTGAGCAGGAAGCGGCGCCCGCGGGTCAGAACGGCGCCAGCCAGGATGAACAGGAGAATATCGACATCTACCGGCGCCTCAACGAGGCGGTCGTCAACATCACATCGGTCACCTACGGCTACAACTGGTTCATGGAGCCGGTCCCGGAAAAAGGCACCGGATCCGGGTCCATACTCAATCAGAACGGGTACATCCTTACCAATAACCACGTGGTGGCTAATGCGGAGAAGTTGAGCATTACGCTGGCCGACGGCGCCGAATTCGAGGGCAAGGTCGTGGGCGTTGACCCGGAAAACGACCTGGCCGTCATCAAATTCGATCCGCCCCGGGGCCGGCGGCTGGCCACCATCCCCCTGGGCCGGTCCCGCGACCTCGTGGTGGGCATGAAGGTGCTGGCCATCGGCAACCCCTTCGGTCTGGAGCGCACCCTCACCACCGGCATCGTCTCGGGCCTGGGGCGCCCGATCCGCGTCAACGACACCTACGTCATCCGGGAAATGATCCAGACGGACGCCTCCATCAACCCCGGTAATTCCGGGGGACCGCTTCTCAATACCCGGGGCGAACTGGTGGGCATCAATACCATGATCTATTCGCCCTCGGGCGGATCGGTCGGCATCGGGTTCGCCGTGCCGGTGGACATCGCCCGGCGCGTCATCCCGGAGCTCATCGAACACGGCAAGGTGGAGCGCGGCTGGATCGACATAGTTCCCGTCCAGCTCTTCCCGGCCCTGGTGGAGTACGCCAAACTGCCCATCACGCAGGGCGTGCTCGTTTCCGAGGTCACGCGCGGCGGCCTGGCGGAGAAGGCCGGCCTCGCGGGCGGCGACCGCAACAACGGCATCCGCTACCGCGGCGAACGCATCTATTTGGGCGGCGACATCATCATAAAAGTGGACGGGTTGCCCATCACCGGACTGCAGGACCTCTACGCGGCCCTGGAGGACAACAAGCCGGGTGACACCGTCAAAGTCAACGTCAACCGCCGGGGACGGGTGGTGTCGCTGAACGTCAAGCTCTCCCAGCGCGGCCGTATCGCTCCCTAACGCACAAGCGACCCCCCCCAGCCCGGCCTCCGCTTTACGCATTCGTGAAGCGGACCCGGCGCGGGACTGATATCACCGCCGGGAAAAGGAGTACGCGTATCAAGTTTAGAGTAGTGGCTGATTTCAAGGCGGCCGGCGATCAGGGCGCGGCCATCGAACGACTCTGCGACGGCGTTAAGCGGGGGAACCGCCGCCAGACCCTCAAGGGGGTGACGGGCTCGGGCAAGACTTTTACCATGGCCCGGATCATTGAGAATCTCAACCTGCCCACCCTGGTTATCTCCCATAACAAGACCCTGGCCGCGCAGCTTTACCGCGAGTTTCGCGATTTTTTTCCCGACAACGCGGTCGAATACTTTGTCTCTTATTATGACTATTACCAGCCCGAAGCCTATGTGGCCAAGCACGACCTCTATATCGAGAAGGACGCCTCCATCAACCAGGAGATCGACCGGCTGCGGCTGTCCGCGGCCTCCTCGCTCATGGAACGGCGCGACGTGATCGTGGTGGCCACGGTTTCCTGTATCTACGGACTGGGCAATCCCGAAGACTTCAAGGGCATGCGCATCGAACTCAAAAAGGGCGAACGCATTGATTCGCGCCGGCTCGCCTCGCGCCTGGTGGCCCTGCAGTACGAACGCAACGACGCGGTTCTCGAGCGCGGCCGCTTCCGCATCCGCGGCGACGTGATCGAGGTGGGCCTGGCCTCGGCCAAGAGCGCCCTGCGCATCGAGTTTTACGGTGACGAGATCGAGCGCATCCGGCTCATCGACCCGCTCACCCTGGCCACGCTGGAGGAACGCGGGGAGACCTTCATCTATCCCGCCAAGTATTTCGTCATGCCCCAGGAACGGGTCCGCCGGGCCCTGGAAGAGATCCGCGCCGAGCTGGACACGCGCTACCGGGAACTCCTGGACGCCAAGAAGCTGGTGGAGGCGGAGCGGTTGAAGACGCGCACCGAGTACGACCTGGAGATGCTGGAGGAGATGGGCTACTGCCCCGGCATTGAAAACTACTCCCGTTACCTTTCCGGGCGCGGCGCGGGCCAGCGGCCCACGGTGCTCATCGACTTCTTCCCCCAGCCGTTTCTCACCTTCATAGACGAGTCCCACGTGACCCTGCCGCAGATCGGCGGCATGTACGAAGGCGACCACTCCCGCAAGACTTCCCTGGTGGAGTACGGCTTCCGGCTCCCCTCGGCCCTGGACAACCGGCCGCTCGTGTTCAAGGAATTCGAAAGCCTGCTCTCCCACACCGTGTACGTGAGCGCCACGCCGCAGAAACTGGAACTGGACAAGTCCGAGCAGGTGGTGGAACAGGTTATCCGGCCCACCGGCCTGCTGGACCCGGCGGTCGAGGTCCGGCCCACGGCCGGCCAGATCGACGACATCTTCGCGGAGATCAAATCCCGGGTGGAACGGAACGAGCGTAGCCTGGTCACCACGCTCACCAAAAAAATGGCGGAGGAACTCTCCGACTATTTGTCCGGACTGGGACTCAAGGTGCGCTACCTCCATTCCGAGATCGAAACCATCGAACGGGTGGAGATACTGAAATCGCTGCGCGCGGGCGAGTGCGACGTGGTCGTGGGCATCAACCTCCTGCGCGAGGGGCTGGACCTGCCGGAGGTTTCGTTCATCGCCATCCTGGACGCGGACAAGATCGGCTTCCTGCGCTCCACCACGTCTTTGGTGCAGATCATCGGCCGGGCGGCCCGCAACGTCAACGGCCGGGTGGTCATGTACGCGGACAGGAAAAGCAAGGCCATGGAAGAAGCCATTGAGGAAACCAACCGGCGCCGGGCCATCCAGACGGCGTATAATAAGGAACACGGCATCACCCCCACCACCATCACCAAGGCGGTGCACGATATTCTGGAGCGGAGGGTCAAGGAGAAGGAGGAGAGCGAGAAGATCACCATCGAGGTGCTCAAGAAGAACTACAATCTGCTCATCCCCCGCGAACGCAAGGCCTATTTGCGCAAGCTGGAGGAGGAGATGCTGGAGCTGGCCAAGGACCTGGAATTCGAACGCGCCGCCGCCATCCGCGACGAAATCCGGGCGGTGAATGAAATGTATAAGCCTGATTCACCGTAGGGTCCCCTCCCAGGATTCAACGAACACAGCTGAAAGGACAATGCATGCTTAAAAGAAGCATCGTGCTTATCGCTTTGACGGCCCTTCTCCTGGCCTGCGCCAAGGAGCCGGAGGAGAAAAAAATCGACCTGCCCTCCCGGGGCGCCCTCACCCTGTACCGGGGCTGGGGCGTGGTCCTCACCAACTATATCCGCCTGCGCGTCACCCCGGACCCGGAGGGCGTGGAGATCACGGCTCTGGGCAGGCGCGCCCTGGTGCGCGTGCTGGACAAGGGGCGGCGCGACACGGTCAAGGGCGTCAACGACTTCTGGTACGAGATCGAGGCCGGGGTCAGCCGCGGCTGGCTCTTCGGAGCGCACCTGGCCGTCTTCCACACCAGGCCGGAGGCGGAGAAAGCGGCCCTGGAGATCGAATGAACGAAACGCTCGCCGCGGTGGTGAGCTGGGCCACGCCGCCCGTGCTCGGCGCGCTCATCGGCTTTGTCACCAACCACATCGCCATTCGCATGCTTTTCCGGCCGCTGACCGAAAAAAGAATTCTCGGTATCCACGTGCCCTTCACGCCGGGAATCATCCCCAAGCAGCGCCGCGGCCTGGCTTCCAGCATCGGGCGCATGGTGTCGGACGAACTCCTCACCGAGGACGCGGTGCGCGCCCAGGTGGAAAGCCCGCGCGTCCAGGAGGCGCTGCGGGAAAACATCGCCGGCCTGACCGACTCCATTCTCGGCCTGCGCCTGGAGGAGCTGCGCGAGAAAAAGCTGCCCTTTTTCGACGCCACCTTGCCCGAAATTCTCAAGGGGTTTCTGGACGGCTTTTTTAAAAGCCCGGTGTTCTTGAGCGCGGTGGAAGGAATCGTGGCTGGCTTCTGGGACGCCGTGGGCGGGCGCCGGGTGCGCGAGGTGGCCGCCGAATTGGGGCTGGAGAAATTCCTTGATCAAAAAATAGCGCAATTGATCGAAAGCGAGGCGGTGAGGAAAAAGCTGGCCGCCGGACTGGCTTCCTGGGTCCGGCGTCAGGGAGGGGGAAACACCCCGGTCGCCAAAGGACGCCGCCGGAAAACGCCGGGCGGCGAGCACCAAACGGACGCCCTGGTCTCGGACGGCCTCCTCACCACGGCCGCGGCCCTGTTCCGCTCCCTGCTGCCGCACGTCCTGGACGCCCTGCGCCGCTGGCTGGATACGCCCGAAGTGCGGCGGGAGATGGAAGTCAAGGGCAAGCTCCTTCTGGACGACATTCTCTCCAAGCTGAACATCTTTCAGCGCTTTTTCGTCTCCATCGGCCAGTACGACGCCACGTTAAGCGACCGCATGCCCGAGATCGTGGATGATTTCATCACCCGCGCCCATGAGGCGGTGCGCGCCGACGGGGAGCGGGAGGCGATCGTCACCGCTTTTGTGCAGGCCCTGGCCTCCTGGCGCTCCCGCGGTTTCAGCGATATCATCCAGGCCAAGGATGAAGATATTGAAAAGAAGATCCGCCTCTTTCTGGACCGGGCCTTCGATTTTTTGAAAAAGGAAAATCTGAGCCGCAAGATCGCGGACGCGGCCGGGGCCTTCCTGGTCTCCCGGGGGGAGGAGACCCTGGCCGCCACCGCGGAAAACCTTTTCGGCCTGCGCCGGGAACACCTGGTCGCTTTTGTCCGGGAGCGCCTGGGCGATGACGCCTTCCGCAGTTCGGCCGCTGATAAAGTCACCGGGTTCGCGCTGGATTACTTCGAAAACCGGGGCCGCCTGACGCTGGGTGAGGTCCTGGGCGTGGACGCTGACAAGAAAACCGCCTTTGACACGCGGGCCGTGACCGCCCTCAATAATGTGCTCTCCGTCAAGCTGCCCGAAGCCCTCCGCAGCCTGGACCTGCGGGGACTGGTGGAGAACAAGATCAACAATCTGGACATTAAGGCCGTGGAGGGCCTTATTCTTATGGTCATTGCCAAGCAACTCAAGTGGATCAACGTGTTCGGCGCCATTCTGGGGGGCATCATCGGTCTGGTGCAGGTGCTTTTGAGGGCGCTGGGGGTGTGGTGATGACGACTCCGCTGCGCGGAGTCGTCCGGAGTTTTGCGTAGCAAAACTCCACAGACGGGTGA
>CAYQRT010000142.1:6243-7653 GCA_964419695.1 uncultured Spirochaetaceae bacterium
CCGAACAGGTCTCTGGCGCGGCCGGGATCGGCCAGATACACCGTGCGGGAGGGAAAGGCGAACTCGATGCCTTCCGCGTTGAAGCGCTTGAGAATTTCCATGTTCACCCTTTCCGCGTGCGCCATGTAATCCCAGTAGGCGGGCGGATGGTACCAGTAGATGACAAAGAGGTTGAGGCTGGAGTCGCTGAAATCGTTGAAATAGGCCCGCGGCGGATATTCGGGATTCAAGCCTTCATGGTCGGCGAGAATCTCCTTGACGATGGCCAGCGCCCGCTCCACCTTTTCCGGCGGCGTGTCGTAGGTGATGCCGATGTTCATGATGCGCTGGATGAAGGGCCGGCGTCCGATGTTGTGGGTGGCGGTGTCCACCACCTTGGAATTGGGTATGGTCACGTGGTGGCCGTCCAGCCGGCGCAGCTTGACCGAGCGCAGGCCCACCTCCTCCACCGTGCCGTCGTGGCCGTCGAACACTATTCGGTCCCCGATGGCGAAGGGCTTGTCCAGCACGATCATAAGAAAGCCGAAAAAATTTTTGATGGTGTCCTGGGCGCTGAAGGCCACGGCGATGCCCGCGATCCCCAGGCCGCCGATGATGGTGGCCACGCTCTGTCCGGAGATGCTCTGGAAAAGCTGTATGGAGGCGAAGACGATTACGCCCACCTTCAGGATCCGCTTGACGAGCGGCACCAGCATATCGTCCAGGCGGGTATTGGTCTTCACCGCCCGCTTGGTCAGAATGACTTCGATGACCCCCACGAAATTATAGACAAAGACGACCAGAGCGATATTGATGAAGACACTGGCCAGCCAGACCGCCACGGAGGCGTGCTCGGGGTTGAGGAGGAAGCCCGCCAGCCGGATAAAGCCCGCCCAGATCAGGACGCGCACCGGCCGGCGCAGAGAGAGGACGAAGGAACGGATAAAGGCGCGTTTACCTCCGTCCGTCTTCTGCTCAAGCCGTTCGGAGTACTTCCTGATAACGGCTCCCAGGATTTTACTGAAAAAGAACCCGACCGTCAGGAGGAGCACCAATATGACGACGCGCCAGACGGGATATCCCTGGATGATTTCGAACGAGGCGATCGAGCGCAAGTCCCCGGGCAGCCAGCCGATTACGTCTTTGGTGGTGAGGGTGCTGGTCTTGTACGTCTCATTGAAATCGGGCACCGGTGGTGACGGGGCGGGTGTCTGCGTTTCCTCGGGAACGGACAGCGGCTGGGCCGGCAGGGCGACGCCCAGTACGCCGAAGAGGATGAAAAAAAATAAAAACCGGATACACGGCGATGTCATGGCGCAGTAATCTCCTGAAAAAAGGCGCTGCCTGACGACCGTGTGATCGACGCGCCGTCTGAACGTAATCATTGTGATACGATCAGCATACCGGGAGTCGAAATCTCTTGCAACCCTT
>CAYQRT010000143.1:0-7622 GCA_964419695.1 uncultured Spirochaetaceae bacterium
TGGCCGCGGTCTTCGCGGCCGGGGCCGTCGCCGCCATCCTCACCCTGGACCGCGCTGATAATACGCAGTAAAGGCTTGCTTTGAATTTACTACGGCGGCACAGAGGTTCACTGTGCCGCCGTGTCTCTGTGGTTATCTCAATGCAGGCCCTTGCAGTACACGTTCACGTAATCGATATAGTGCACGTATTCAGGCAGCTCTTCCAGGGCCTTCATGAGGCCGATATCGAAATTCTTGCGCTCGGATTCATACCACTTGTATTCATCGCAGAATTTGGCAAAGAGATTGTTCGTAAAATCGAGGAATCGCTCATCCCGTTCCCTACCGGCGCCGAACTTGCTTCCCATTGCCTCATAGATACCGTTGAAGAGTTCGAGCCAGAGCATTTTGGCGCGCGCCATGAATACGTGCTTCTCCAAGCCGCCCAAGAGAAACCACTGGATGATGATCCACTTACCGAACAGATCGTCCCTGAGACGGAGGAGGTCTCCCGTTTCGTCACGGGAGAGAGCCTGACGGTTCACGCGTACAAAATCGGACTTGAGCCGTTCATCGGCCCGGCGCAGGGAGGCGGTCTGGGTGTCACGATGTTCAGCCGCGGGCCTGGCCGCGATGTCGGTTACCGCGGAGGTTTTTTCGAATTTCCCGCCCTGCAGGCGCAGGGGCTGGCCGCACTCGATGTCCTCCGCCAGCACGCCGTCCGCCACGGTGTAGGTCTCAGGCACATCCGTACGCAGCCCGATGCTCGAATAGCTTATTTCCCGCCGGCCGTCCGCCAGCGGACCGACCATGACAAGCGACCCGGACAGGGTCAGGACGCAGCATCCGGAAACGTCGTCCTTCTTCATGAAATCCGCCGCCCGGAAGCCGCCGTGCTCCGCCATCTTCTGGAATGACGCCTTCTTGAGCAGCCAGGCCTCAATGAGCTTCCGCCTCATTTCCTCCGTGTCGGGCAGTCGTGAATGGGAGATCAACCCCTCCAGATGAGAGAGGACCGCGGCGGGAATGTGTTTTTGTGCGTCTTCATGATTAATGAAACTTTCCATATGAGCTCCTTTTCATTAATAGTAATTTGAAAACGTCGCGATTGCCAATCAATGCATAACCTTCTTGCCGCCCCCGCGGCGGTGACCGGATAGGGACGCGGGCCGGTTTTCCCTTGCGTATCGGACCGGGTTGGTTTATTCTATACATAAGTAACATATTTATTCTGTAAAGCCAAGGAGACGTCCATGCCGTACGACGCCAGTGACGATCACCGCCCCGTTTCAGGCGAACCGGATGAGATCGATTCCCTGCTGCAGCGCTGGAGAAAGGCGGAGAGTGACGCCAACCGCCGCCTGCTCGCCGACGCCGTGGCGCGTTTCCTGACTGATCCCGAATGGAACCCTCATTCCCGCGAACGCTTCTACCAATATGCGGACGCCCGGGGCGTTAAGCAAATGCTGACCGACGGTCTCCCCCCTCCGGCCGACGAACACCCCTATACCGTCATCCGGGAATGGCGTGAATCCGCCCCCGTGGAGAAGCCGGTACCATCCGCACCATCGCCGGTCCCGTCACCCGCGCCGGAGAAAGAGACGCCCGCATCTCCCACGCCGCCGGAAGCGGCCGAACTGGAGCCCATAGCGGCGGAGACGGCAACGACGCAACCGGAAACCGCTTCCCCCTCTCCTCCTCCGCCGGACGGTCGCAAAAGAAAACGCCGCCCGCCCGCTTTTTTCATTATCTGGGGACTGGTCATAGCCGCGGCCGTGGTCGTGATCCTGTTACTGGTCAAGCGGGGTGTCGACGCCTCCAGCGTACAGGCGCCCGAGTTTATTTTCAATCCGCGGGCTGAAGAGACCCAGACGGCCACTCCCGGCCAGGAGCAGACCGCCGGCGGGCAGACAACCCCGACGCCGGCCGAGCGTTTCACACAAACCGTAAAGGAAAACTCTCCGGTCCTGTTCGTCGCGGATCAGGAAATCTGGCTGCCGGGCGAGGGAGTCAAACTGGACCGCATCGTCGACGCCCTGCCGGAAATCCGCACCGCCACCCTCACCGTCACCGGCCACACGGCTGACGCCGGCAAACCGAACGCCCAGTTCGTGCTTTCGGCTGAACGGGCCATCGCGGTCCGGGATTATCTCCTGCAACACAAAGGGAACACTGAGCTGGATATCACGATCATCGGCCGGGGCGCCAACGATCCGGTGGTGACCGGCGTGCCGGGCGGCTCTCCCGTGCCGCTGACTGAACAAGCGGCCAACCGGCGCGCGGAGATCAGGGTGGATAAGGCTGAATAGATTCTGTATACGGGAAATACTTATGGCGGAACGTGACGGACGCCGTACCGTTCTTCGGTAACGTTGCACTCGCCCACCTGACCGGATTCACCCGTATCCCGCCGATCAGCCGAAGAGGCGAGGTCAATCCTTCACATACGCCCAGACGTCCTGGTGGCTGTCCCAGCCCTGATTGAGGTAGAACGCCTCCCGCCACTCGCCCGCCTCGCCCGCCAGTCCGCGCATTTTTTCAGACGCGGCCAGCGAAACGCCGTACCCCGGGGAATTGTCGTAGTCCGCGTAACCGTATCCGGTTTCATGATATTCTGCCAGTATTTTTTTTTGCGCCCGGGCGGTAAGCGCATAATTGAACTTGTGATCCCTTATCATGGAGTGCGCAAAGCGTCCGTGCGTGGTGAAGACGCACATTCCGCCCGGCGCGAGCAGCCGGTGGAAGAGATTGAGCAGCCTGACGGCGGACCGCTCATCCAGATGCGTAAGCAGCGATCCGCACCAGATCAGATCGAAGCGGCCCCGCGGCCGGACAAGGTCATGGTTCGGCCGCAGGCAATGCACATTAAACGCGCGGGCGCAGAAGCGTCGGGCCGCCCGGTCGGTATCATACACCGCAATTTCGGCGTCCGGGAAGCGGACACGCAGGAAGCGGCAGACGCGCCCGTAGCCGCAGGGAAAATCGAGGATGCGCCGCACGGGTCCCCGGCCGTTCCTGCCCGCCAGGGCGCGTTCGATGCAGCGGACGGCGGAAAGTCCCACGGAAAAATAATGCCTGCCCGAGGCGGGAATGTACATGCCGTCATTGCGGTGGACGCGCAGGGAGACGGAGCGGAGCAATCGCTTGTCACGGCGCGGCAGGAGCTCGTCGGTCAGCAGGCCGCGGTGAGAGATGAGCAAATTGGCCCGCGCCATGAGGAACGTCAGAATTTTCTGCGCCAGCCTGTACAGAGCGCGGTTATAATTCATCCCGTATCTCTCATTTCCTTAGGGTAGAGCGCCGCCGACACCGTCACGTAATATACTAAGACATTCAACGCATGTTCAGCAAGCGAATACGCGGGGCGGAGCCGCCCCTGGACAAATCCCCTTCAGGGTTTTATTATTTTGCCGGGGGTACCCTGTGTCCATGCCTGAAAAAATAGTCAAGCGTGACGGGACAATCGTCGAGTTTGATCGTGAAAAAATTATTTTTGCAGTCTACCGCGCCGCCGTGGCCATGGGCGGACGCGACCGGCGCGTGGCCGAACAGGTGACCGATGACGTCCTGGCCATGCTGGAGAAACGCGACTACCTCGACAGTTTCCCCACGGTGGAAGAGGTGCAGGACATGGTCGAAAAATGCCTGATTGAGCGCGGTCACGCCCGGACCGCCAAGGCGTACATCGTCTACCGGTACGAACACGCCCTCAAACGGCACGGCCGGGACAGTCTCACCTACTCCTCCGAAAACATCCCCTACCGCAAACTTTGGGAGGCGCTCTCCTGGTCCATCGACCACGGCTGCGTCAGCACCGCCGACCTGAGTGAGATCTGCGCGTCGGGCCGGCTGCCCGCCCTGATCAGGGACTCGGAGGAGTTCTACGCCGGTGAGATCGACGCCGCCTTCGCAAAAATCGAGGAACGTCTGGACGACGTCCGGCTTCTCATCATCTCCGGGCCCTCGGCCTCGGGAAAGACCACCACCACCCAGAAGATCAGGGAACGGCTGGAGGCGCGCGGCCGCGCCATTGTTCCCCTGGCCGTGGACAACTATTTTTTCAATCTGAAAGACCATCCCCGGGACAGCCACGGCGACTACGATTTCGAAACGCCCCAGGCCATCGAGCTCGAACTGGTGAACCGGCACCTGCGTGAATTACTGGCGGGAAAAACGGTGGATGTTCCCTTTTACGATTTCAAGCAGGGGCGGCGCCGCGGCACCAGCGGAACGGTCCGCCTGGAAAAAAACGGCGTCATCCTGGTCGATTCGCTGCACGGCCTTTTTGACCAGATGACGGAAGAAATTGACGAGGCTTTGAAATTCAAGCTCTACATTGAGACGCTGTCGCAACTCAAGGACCGCCGCGGCCACTACCTGCGCTGGAGCGACGTTCGCCTCATGCGCCGCATGGTGCGCGACCTCCAGTTCCGCAACTATGACCCGCGCCACACGGTCCTGCACTGGCACCACGTCCGGCGCTCGGAGCTGCGCTACATCATCTCCCGCCTGACAGGCGCCCACGCCGTGGTGAACAGCTACCTGGCCTACGAACTTCCCTTTCTCAAGCACCGGCTGGAATCGTACTTTGCATCCTTCGCCGCGGAGTTCGCCGACAGGATAGACCTGGAGGACGCCTACGAACGGGCGGCGCGCGTTCATGAGATGTACAAGGAATTCCCCGCCTGGACCGACGACGCCGTGGTCCCGAAAAATTCCCTCCTCCGTGAGTTCATCGGGGGGAGCAGCTACACATATTGAATGGAGGTTACGTTTTGGACGCAATCACCGAACTGAAATCCCTGGATCACGAAATCATCCTTCTCAACCACGCCGTCGACACGCTGCGCTGGGACCAGGAGACGTACATGCCCGAAGCGGCCATCGCGGAGAAGGCCGAGCAGGTGGCCCTGCTGCAGGGACTGGTACACGACCGCGTCACCTCCTCCCGCCAGGGGGCGCTTTTCGCCCAGGCGGGGGTGACCGAACGGAATAAAGCCGCGCCCCCCGGTCCCGATGACGCCTCGCGCGCTTTCCTGCGCGAGGCTTACCGCCGCTACAGCAAGCAGGTGAAGACCCCCAAGGCATTGGTGGAGGAACTCGCCAAAACGCAGAGCCTGGCCCAGGCTGAATGGATCAAGGCGCGCCGGGCCTCCGACTTCGCCCTCTTCCAACCCTATATGGAAAAACTGGTGGAACTGCTTAAAAAATACTCCTCATGTCAGGGGTACACGGACCAGGTCTATGATCCCCTCCTGGACGAATACGAACCCTGGATGACCACCCGGGAACTGGAATCGCTGTTCGACGGACTCACCGGCCGGCTCGTTCCCCTCTACGAAAAGATCCGGTCGTCTGAAAAACAGGGCGACGATGAGGTGCTGCGGCGGTCTTTTCCCGTTGAGCGGCAGCGTATTTTCGGTTTGGAAGTCGTCAAGGCCATGGGGTTCGATTTCAGTCGCGGCCGGCTGGACGTCTCCGCCCATCCCTTCACCACCACCCTCGGGTGCGACGACGTGCGTCTCACCACCCGCTATAACGAACATTTTTTGCCATCGGCCGTGTTCGGCAACATCCACGAAGGCGGCCACGGCCTCTACGAGCAGGGTTTCGCCCCGGCCCTCCGCCCGTCGCTTCTGGCGGCCGGTACCTCGCTGGGCATCCATGAGTCACAGTCGCGACTCTGGGAAAACATGGTGGGCCGCAGCCGCGGCTTCTGGCGCCACTTCTTCCCGCGACTGCGCGAACTCTTCCCCGAGGCGCTGGCCGGCGTGGACGGGGAGGCCTTCTATCGCGCCGTCAACACGGTGCGGCCGTCGCTCATCCGCGTGGAAGCGGACGAGGTGACCTACAACCTGCACATCATCCTGCGCTTCACCCTGGAGAAGAAGATCTTTGGGGGAAAGCTCGGCTTGGATGAACTCCCTTCGGCCTGGGAGGCCGAATCGGAACGCCTGCTCGGCATCAAGCCGGGAACGGCGGCCGAGGGCGTGCTCCAGGACGTCCACTGGTCCATGGGCGCCTTCGGGTATTTCCCCACCTATACCCTGGGCAATCTGGCCGCGGCCCAGCTCTTCGCGACCCTGCGGACCGCGCGCCCCTCTACCGAGGCGGAGATCGAACGGGGAGAGCTGAACGGCGTGCTCGGCTGGCTGCGCGACAACGTGCACGGGCACGGCAGCGTTTATCCGGCGCAGGCGCTGCTCAAGCGCGTGACCGGGGAAACCCTTTCCTCCGGCGCGTTCATGGATTACCTCGAAACCAAATACGGAGAATTGTATGATCTTTGAGTTGCTGCTCCAGCATCCCCATCCCTGGCTGTTCGCTTCCGGCGTCTGCCTGGGCGGCGCCCTTTCCAGCCTCACCCGCCGCGCCGCCCGCTCCCGCGATCCGGAGAAGACCCGGGAACGCAAGGGCTTCGCCGCGGTCCTGGGCTTCACCCTGTCCGCCATCCTCGGTCTCTGCGCGCTCTTTATCCCGGGCCCGGACAAGATCCAGGACGCGGGCGCGCTTATCTTTTTCCTGGTCGTCACCGCAGTGTGCTTCGTCGCCTTCCGCTTCCGCAAGGCGGTGGGACTGCCCGTGCTCCTGCTTTCCGGCGGCCTGGTCCTGGCCCTGGTGCTCTTTTTTCAGGCAGTGACGGCTTTCACCGGTGAAACCGAAGTGGCCCGGTTGCGCGTCCAGGCCGCGGACGGGACGAACATGGATTTCTCATTGGTGGATCAGGCGGGGATCGCCACCCCCCTGCGCATGCCCGGCACCATGCTGGGGGCGGAGATGAAGGAAATCATTTTCGACGACGTCCTCGTTTTTCTGGGAGCCAGAACCGCCTACCGCTTCCTGGGCCTCAAATCCGCCGCGGTGAGACCGGGAGGTGAAATGACCCAGGAACTGCGGGCCTACGAACTGCCCCGGCCCGTGGGCATGTCCGGGGCGCTCTACCATTTTGTGGAGACGAACTCAAACTGGCTGCCCGGCGTCAAGACCGCCCAGGTGCAGATCACCTACGTCACCGTCCGGGCCGGAACCGAATACTCCATCCGCGTGCAGCACGACTCGGGCGCGGAGATCATGAGCGTTCGGATGGCGGTCGAGTGAAACGAAGCGCATGAGGCATCCGGCCCTGGGGAAATGGGAAAAACGGCTCAAAGAATTGCTGGACCGGGTGGACGACTACCTGGAAAACACCTACGGAGACCGCTTTCCGCTCCATCCCGCCCGGAAAAAACGGGGCGCCACGGCCAATAAGGAACACGACGGGCTGTTCGACATCGGATCATCATTCACCCCCGGCTTCGGATCGGACCGGGGCCGGGGGTACGTGGTCACGGTCACCCTGGTCACCCTGGCGCGCGTGCCCGCTGACGTGGTCGAAAAAATCGAGAAGGACGCCATCCGGCTGATCAGGAAGAAGCTTCCCGAATATTTCCCGGAACGCGACCTGGCCGTGGTCAAGGACGGGCATCTCATCAAGATCGTCGGCGATCTCTCCCTGGGAGAGGCCTGACCGCCATAGCGGAGGCGGCATGATTACCATTCCCCTGGGGTCATTACAATCCGCGGGGCACTGAAAAAAAGATCGGTGTTTTCCGCCGCGCCCTAGTATATTTCACTCCAGGACGGGCCTAGTCGATTCTCTTATT
>CAYQRT010000144.1:0-7607 GCA_964419695.1 uncultured Spirochaetaceae bacterium
TGTAGTCGTCCGGGCGCCAGCGGAAGCTTGATGGAGTCCAGATCCAACGCGTACGGTTTCCCGGAAAAGGAGTGGCTGAGATCCCTGATGCTGACCGAGGGCGCGTCCGTCACCAGCGATCGTTTGAGGTAGAGTTCGAATCCTCGGGCGGCGTCATCCCAGGCGATGAGCATCATCCCCGTGATCAGCAGCGCCAGGATGAAACCAATCCGCCGGACGTCCGGTTTCCTTTTTTTCATCAGTCAGCCTCAGCCGTCATCCGCTACCGCTTCAAATTGACGGCGGTATTGAGCATGTTGTCCGAAGTCTGGATCGACTTGGAGTTGAACTCGTAGGCGCGCTGCGCCACGATCATGTTTACCATCTCCTGTATGACATTGACGTTGGACATTTCCAGCATGCTCTGCCGTACCTTGCCCATGCCGTCGAAACCGGGCCGGCCGCCGATGGCCTCGCCCGAGGCGTTGGTGGTAACCAACAGGTTTTCCCCGACGGCCTGCAGACCGGCCGGGTTGATAAACCGGAAAAGCTCGATCTGGCCTATCTCCACGTTGTCGTCGCCGCCTATAAACTGCACGGTGACCCGTCCGTCCGGGGAGATCTGTAGTGAATCGGGTTTGGTATCCTCCGGCAGAATAAGCTCCGGCATGAGGCGGTACCCGTCGGAGTTGACCACCTGGCCGTTGGAGTCGATTTTGAAGGCGCCGTCCCGGGTGTAGGCATAGGAACCGTCGTACTGGAGCACGCGGAAAAAGCCGGGTCCGTCGATGGCCAGGTCGGTGCGGTTGTTTGTCACCTGCAGATTGCCCTGGTCGAAGAGCTTTTGGCTGGCGGCCGCCCGTACGCCGTGGCCCACGGAAATGCTGGTGGGCACCACGGTGAGTTCCGTGGCCGGAGTCCCCGCCAGTTTGGTGGTCTGGTAGAGGAGATCCTCGAAGTCGGCCCGGTTTTTCTTGAAGCCGGTGGTGTTGACGTTGGCCAGGTTGTTGGAAATGGTGTCGATGTTGAACTGTTGTCCGATCATGCCGGAAGCGCCGGTCCACAACGATCTCATCATAACGGGTATCCTCCTCTACCCCGCCGCTGCGCGGGGAATCAATTCACGGTTCTAGACACGGCCCACTTCGTTAATAAGCCGTCCGACCAGCGTATCATGCGTCTGGATTGATTTCTGGTTGGCCTCATAGGCGCGGTTCACTTCAATCATCTGCACCATCTCCGAGATGGGATTGACGTTGGAGGCTTCCAGGTAGCCGGTGCGCACCTTGGGCCGGGCGTCCTCGGGGATAACGACCGCCGGCCCGGATTCCGGCGTATCCTTCCAGTGGGAATCGCCCTGTTTCTGCAAATAGCGGGTCTGCTCGAAATTGACGAGTTTCAAGCGGTCCACCCGCTCCAGGTTCTCCCATTTGACCTCGTACATGGAGACCAGCCGGGCGGCGTCGCCGGCATGGGTGGCGTCGCGCCAGATCACCCCGTCCTGGTCGATCATGAAGTTGTATTTCTGCAGCTGAACCGGCCCTTCCTCGCCCAGCACCCGGTCGCCGTTCTTGTTGACGAGCCACCCCTCATTATTGAGGAAAAAGGCGCCGTTGCGCGTATACCGTTCGCCATTCAGGGTCTGCACGCTGAAAAAACCCTGGCCGTCCAGGGCCATGTCAAAGTCGTTGCCCGTGGACTGCATGGAGCCCTGCTCGAAACCGGTGAAGACTTCGTTGAGCTCCACGCCGGTACCCAGCTTGCCCACGATGGGCATGGTGTCCACCGACCCCATGGGAAAGGTGTATACGCCTTCGTCATTGGCGCGTCGCAGAAGCATCTCCGGGAAGGCCTTGAATATAGCCGTATCCCGCTTGTACCCGGTGGTGTCCACGTTGGCCAGGTTGTTGGCCACCGCGTCCATCCGGTTCATCTGGGCGATCATCCCGCTCGCGCCCGTATACATACCACGCAGCACAGCTGCCTCCTTTTAAGGGAAAGGGTCTGACGGTTCAATTATCGGAAGGAGAGGAAGAAGGCTGAAGGTGAGAATGCATTTTCATTCAGGAATCCAGGGTATGTAAGCGCTGGAATCAGGCCCCGTGGCATTTCTTGTACTTCTTGCCCGAGCCGCAGGGGCAGGGATCGTTGCGGCCCACCTTGGGGGTGCTCCGCTGGACCTGGATATTCTGCGGGGGCGGACCGGCCGGACGACGCGGGCCGGCGGCGGTTGCGACCGCGGGCTGCCGCCCGCCGCCCATGACGCCGAACTGCCCGATTTCCGAGTGACTGGCCTCGGCGTGCGCGGGAAGCGGCCGCACCGGGCGTTCCTTGTCCTTCTCGTCCGCGATCCGGATTTTCACCTTGAGCACCTTCTTGGCTATGTCGGTGCGGATGCTGTCCAGCATTTCGTCGAAAATCTGGAAGCCTTCCAGCTTGTATTCCAGCAAGGGGTTCTTCTGGCCGTAGGCGCGCAGGTTGACCGCCTCCTTGAGCGAATCGAGGCTTTCCAGGTGCGCCTGCCATTTGGCGTCTATGTTGCTTATGTATTCATAGCGGATGAACCGGTTCAGATTTTCCGGGCCGATCAGCTCTTCCTTTTCACGGATGTCTTTCCGGAACTCTTCCATGAAAAAATCCTTCAGCTCGGTAAGGTTGAGTCCGGCCAACTCCTCGGGGTCCGTCTCGGGCACGTAAAGAAATTCGTCCTTCATCCTTCCCAGGAGGCCGGTGATGCCGCGCAGGGTGCGGTCTTTCTGCTGGCCGTATTCGTCAATGAATCCCTCTACGATTTCCTCCGCCGTCTGCAGCACCCGTTTGTTGAGTTCCTCATCCCGGATGATCTCGTCGCGCTTGCCGTAGATGTAGTTACGCTGTTCATTGAGGACGTCATCGTACTCCAGGAGGTGCTTGCGCACTTCGAAATTGCGCTCCTCCACCCGCTTCTGGGCGCGCTCGATGGAGCGGTTGATGATGGGATGGTACAGAGGTTCGCCTTCCTTGAAGCCGAAACGCTGCATGATGTTTTTGAGGTTGTCGCCTCCAAAAAGGCGCATGAGCTCGTCGTCCAGGGAGATATAGAACCGTGACGTGCCGGGATCGCCCTGGCGGCCGGAGCGGCCGCGTAATTGGTTGTCGATACGGCGTGATTCATGTCGTTCGGTGCCGAGGACATAAAGGCCGCCCAGCGTTTTCACTTCTTCGTAGTCGGTGCGCCATTTTTTATACTCTGCGGCGTACACCTCCTGGTAACGCTCGGGCGGGGCGTCGGTACCCGCTTTCTTGCGCGCCTGGAACTCCGGATTGCCGCCCAGCTTGATGTCCGTGCCGCGGCCGGCCATGTTGGTGGCGATGGTGACCGATCCCTTGGACCCGGCCTCGGCGATGATCATGGCCTCGCGGGCGTGGTTCTTGGCGTTGAGCACCTCGTGCCGGATGCCCCTCCGCAGGAGGTGCTGGGAGATGATCTCCGATTTCTCGATGGACACGGTACCGACCAGCACCGGCTGGCCCTTCCGGTGGAGCTCGCCGATCTCGTCACAGATCGCATTGTATTTGTCGTTGGCATTGAGAAAGATGAGATCGTCGTGATCCGTCCGGTTGACCGGCCGGTTGGTGGGAACGACCACCACGTCCAGGCTGTAAATCTTGGCGAACTCGCGCGCCTCGGTGTCGGCCGTGCCGGTCATGCCGCCGAATTTCTTATAGAGCTTGAAGTAGTTTTGGAAGGTGATGGTGGCCATGGTCACGTTACGGGAGGCGATCTTGATACGTTCCTTGGCCTCAATGGCCTGGTGCAGACCGTCGGAATAGCGGCGGCCGTGGAGGATGCGTCCGGTGAACTCGTCCACGATTTCTATCTTGCCATCGTTGATCACGTACTCCACGTCCTTGTGGAACAGCTTGTGGGCGCGCAGCAGCTGGGTGAAATAATGAATATACTCGAAATTCTCGTCGGTGAAGACGCTGTCGTGGATCAGGCCCCGCCGCTTCAGGAGTTCCTCGATGGTGTTCATGCCGCGGTCGGTGAAGGAGATCCGTTTGTTTTTTTCATCGATCTTGTAGTCGCCGTCGGGCTCCACCCGTTGACCGGACATCGGGTTTTCCACCGGATACTCGCCGGTGGCCGGGTCCTTGCTGCACTCCTTCAACTCGCCGATCATCTTGTTGATGTCGTAATACTTGGAGGTGTCGTCCTCGGCCGGGCCGGAGATGATGAGGGGGGTGCGGGCCTCGTCGATAAGGATGGAGTCGATTTCGTCGATAATGCAGAAGTTGAACTCGCGCTGGACGCGTATACCGTATCCGGGCTGGATCATATTGTCGCGCAGGTAGTCGAACCCGAATTCATTGTTGGTACCGTAGGTGATATCCTTGGCGTAGGCTTCCTTCTTGCGCACATGATCCATGTTGGGCAGGATGGTACCGACCGATACGCCCAGGTATTCGTAAACAGGGCCCATCCAGGCGGCGTCGCGTTCGGCCAGGTAATCGTTCACCGTGGCCACGTGTACGCCCTTGCCGGAAAGCGCGTTCAGGTAGGCGGCGGGCACGCTGGAGACCGTCTTGCCTTCGCCGGTCTTCATTTCCATGATCTTGCCCTGGTGAAGGACAATGCCACCCATGAGCTGGACGTCGAAAAGGCGCTCGCCCAGAACGCGCCGGGCGGCCTCACGGGCCAGGGCGAAGGCCGCGGGCAGCAGACGGTCGAGCGGTTCACCACCGGTCACACGCTTGCGATATTCCGCGGTCTTGGCCTTGACTTCCTCCGCGGAAAGACCCTTCATATCGTTTTCCAGGGCATTGATCTTGTTCACCAGGGGAACAAGCATCTTAAGGTCTTTCTCAAATTTCGACCCCAAGAAAATCGAGAGAATCTTGTCCAGCATGGGATGAATGTAACCGTTTTCCCTAGCGCGGTCAAGGTTGACACATAACGAGGGCGGAGAGTAGAATCGACTTAATATCTATGCGGCGGATCATACTGCTTCTCATCTTGGGACTGGCCGTGCTGGCCGTTGCCTGCGACCATGTCGATTCGGTCAGCCTTTCCCGGGAGGACCTTTTTACCATCAATCTGGGCAAACTGGAAAACCAGTTTGATTATTTTTTCAACACCCGCCTGCCCCGCCAGACACGCAACAGCGTGTACTTCGACGACGGCGTCTTCTACATCATAAACGGCAACGCCCAGAAGGTCATGTCCTTCTCCATGCTGGGCGAGTTGATCATGCTCTTTTACAATCCGGACAAGAATCCGGTGCCCGTGCTGCTGCCCACCGCGGCGCGTCCCAAGGACGACTACGAAATAGTCTCCCGCCGGGCCGTCCCGGTGGATTTTTCCGATATCGGGGCCTTCGGGATCGACACCGCCAAGAATATCTACGTTGAGGACGAATGGTCCGGCCCCAGCGAGGGAGAGCCCCAGCCCTCCTCTGTCAACTTCCGCAAGATCATCCGTCGTTTCGACCGCCTGGGCCATCCCCTGGAGTACATCGGGCGCACGGGGATAAACGGCCTG
The DNA here is from genome assembly GCA_964419695.1 of uncultured Spirochaetaceae bacterium. GTDB lineage: Bacteria > Spirochaetota > Spirochaetia > SZUA-6 > RPPD01 > JAFGSW01. The sequence goes on from CAYQRT010000144.1 coordinate 5,501, forward strand.
CCCTTCCCCGCCATAGAAGACATTCAATTGACCGGAGACAATCATCTGGTGGTGGTCTGCCGCACCACCAAGGGCCTGACCGTCTACTGGCTGGACGACCGCAGCCGGCCCCTCTATGAGGTGCAGTTCGACTATCTGCGCCTGCCCGCGTCATCCGACCCGCAGATCATCTCCACGCTCGGTAAGATCGTTCCAGATTTTCATGAACGGAAACTCTACCTGATGATCACGCGCTACGCCAACATCAAGGACGAATCGACCGGTCTGGTGAGCCGGGTCAACCACGTGGAATCGCTCATCTACACGTTCGATCTGGAACGGGAGAAATACCTGCCCGACCCCGTGGTCATCCCGGCGGAATTCGGCCAGCGCAGCGATCCGCTCTTCACGCGGGAGAAGCAGAAAGCCGCCCTGCCCTACAGCTTTTTAGGCGTATCCAGCGACAACCATTTCTACCTGATGAAGATGAAGAACAAGACCACCTACGAACTACTGGTCCTGGACACGTCGGGCCGGACCGTGAAAAAGATCCGTCTGTTCATCGATGATACGGACATGGTCTCCGCCGATTTTCACATTTCCCACACCGGACTTTTGTACGCTCTCATCGCCGAAACGACCTGCGCCCGCGTGGTCCGCTGGCGGAGCGATCGGGCCGTGGCCGGGGGACTGTGATGCTACGGCTCGTCAGCGCCGGGGAAATGAAGGAGATCGATCGCCGGGCGGAGGCGGAATTCGGTCTGCCGGGCCTTATTCTCATGGAAAACACCGGCATCAAGGCCGTGGAACGGCTGACCAGCCATGAATGGCGGGACGGCCTGCCCGCGGGCCCTTTTGTCTTTGCCGCCGGACGCGGCAACAATGGCGGCGACGCGCTGGTTATGGCGCGGCAGTTCTTCCTCCAAGGCCAAGAAAACGTGAGCGTGCTGCTGGCTCACGGCGAACCCTCACCCGATTCCAATTGCGGCCGGAACCTCGCCGTCTGCCGCTCCCTGGGCCTGCCCATCCGGAACTGGACCGGCGATCCGGAAGGCAGCCGGGCCGCCCTGGACTCCTGTGCGGTACTCTTTGACGGGCTGACCGGCACCGGATTAGAAGGTGCGGCCGCGGGTCCGGTGGGGGATTTAATTGAACACATTAATACGCTTTCCGCCTTCACGGTGGCGATCGACGCGCCCAGCGGCACGGGCGGGGCGTTCCGGGAAGGATTTCCCGCGGTCCGGGCCGATATCACCCTCACCTTCGGTCTCCCTAAGGATTTCCTGTACTTCCTCCGCGTCCGTCCTTGGGCGGGACGGATCGTCACCGTGCCCATCGGGTTTCCGCCGTCCCTCATCCGCCCTCCCTCCCTGCCGGGCACGCTCCTGGAACCAAAGGATTTCTTCGCCCTCCTCCCCCCCCTGCCCGGCGAGGCCCACAAGGGCGCCCGCGGTCATCTGGCGGTCTTTGCCGGTTCCCCGGGTAAAAGTGGCGCCGCGGCCCTGGCCTCCCTGGCCGCGGCTCGCAGCCGCGCCGGTCTGGTCACCCTGTACACCGATCCGGCGGTCTATCCGCTCCTGGCCGCACGCTTGATCGCGGTGATGATCCAAGCCCAGTCGGGATCAGACGCGCCGGAAAAAGAATTCGCCGCCCGGTACCGCGCTCTCCTCATCGGTCCCGGCTTCGGGCTGGATGACGATAAGGTCGCCCTCTTCCGGAACCTCTCCGCCCTGCCCTTGCCCCGGGTGATCGACGCGGACGGCCTGACCCTCCTGGCCGCGGCCGGGCCGGCCGGATCCGACGCTCCGCTGATCCTGACGCCCCATCCCGGTGAGTGCGCCCTTCTTTCCACGACGGTCGGCCGGGTGCTGGATGATCCTCTGACATGCGCCCGCGAGGTCAGCTCCTCCTACCGGGCCGTCTGCGTGCTTAAAGGGCACGTCACCTTCATCACCCAACCGGACGGACGGTACGCGGTGGTCGACGGCATGAATCCGGCCCTGGGTACGGCCGGCTCCGGCGACGTACTGGCGGGCCTTATCGCGGGGTTTTTGGTGCAGACCGGCGATCCCGTACTCAGCGCCCGACTGGGGGTACTGCTCCACGCCCGGCTGGGCGAACTGGCCTT
>CAYQRT010000145.1:0-7606 GCA_964419695.1 uncultured Spirochaetaceae bacterium
CTCGCAGTGGCGGGCTTCTTCATCCTGAAACGGCTCGGGGTGACCAAGTTCCCGTACGTCCAGTTCTACGTGCGCGGCAAGGAGTCGGGGTTCAGCTTCAAGGAGATCAACCTCCTGCGCAAGATCGCGGTCGAGTCCCAGATGCAGAATCCCACCGCCCTCTTCTGGTCGGTCAAGCAGCTGGACCGCTCCATAAAAAATCTCATCCTCAAGTACAAGAACCTGGGCCAGGAACAGGACGAGAAAAGCGTGAACATGGTTTCCAAGCTCCTGGCCTTCCGCAAGCGGGTGGAGCTGAGCCAGCCCAAGTACAAGCTGGGGATCAAGTCGTCCCGGCAGATCGTCCAGCACCAGCGCCTGCGCCTTATGCTGCCCGGCATGGGGCCCTTTTTCGCCGCCGTGGTGGAGAACCTGCGCCGCTACATGGCCCTCTCCTATCCGCGGGGTCCCAAAGTGCCGCCCGGCTTCAACTGGAAGGGGCGCAAGGTGGGAATCTATTTCTTCCGCCACAATGACGCCGGCTACTATTTCCAGACCAAGGTCATCAACGACTTCATCGACAAGAAATACCCCATCATCCACATGGCCCACGCCGACACCCTGATCCGCACCCAGAAGCGCCGGTCGGTGCGGGTGGAGTGCAATCTGCCGGCCATGCTCTACCCCCTGCGCACCCTGGCCGAACACGATGAACAGCCGGAGCTGTCCGCCGGACTGCGCTCGCGCGTCATCGACCTCTCCGAGGACGGGGCGGCCATCCTCATCGGCGGCCGGGCCAAGGTGGGCATCATCATCAAGGTGCAGTTCATGTTGGGCGATTCATCCATCATCTTGAGCGGCGTGGTCCGGAACATGAACTTCGACCAGAAGAAGAACCGCTCCATCCTCCACCTTCAGGCCCAGCCCTTGAGCGCTCTCATGCAGAACCGCGTGCTGGAATACGTGTACAACATCTTCGGCGAACGGGAAGATAAAGCCGAGAGCGCCGCCGGCGAAACGAGCGCCTCCTCCCAGCCCCAGGTCTCGATCTGACGTTCGAAGCGTTTATTGCACCTGACACTTTTTTCCCATTTCACCAAGCACCGCGACAATTGGACCGTTCGCTTTCATTGAGCAAAGGCCGCTTTTTCCCATCCCTCATCCGGAAGTGATCCACGGTAACGAAAATAAAAAAGGGTGGAAAAATGGTGTCCGAGGCCTTAACATGTAGGGTGAAGCGCCTGAAATCCGCCTCTCGCGCGGTACGTGCCGCGGTGAACCAGGGGAATATGTAACGGGCGCCGGGGGAACCTATGAACCGAAAACAGTTGTTCTGCATCGTGCTTGTCGTACTCTGCTGTCTCCAGGGACTGGCGGCGCAGGAAGCCAATGCCCTCCTGCAGGCCTATCTCCGGAATTTTGAAAAGGGAGGCCCCGACGCCAAACTGCGCCTGATCCAGGACGCCGCGGATCTGGACAATCCAGACCTGGCGCCCCTGTTCAAGCGCGCCGTGGAGTTTACCGTCACCACCTCGGAGCGGGGCAAGAACGTCTCGCTTATCCGCCAGTTTTCCCTGATAGCCGTGGAGCAGTGCGAGAAGTTTAAATTCGAGGACGCCCGCACCGTGGTGTGGAAGCTCTTCCTCATGGACGCCGATTCCAATGTACGCATGAAGACGCTCAAGGCCCTGGGCGTGATCGCGCAGGGGGACAAACTCATCGCCAAGAGCCTGAACGAATGGCTGGCCGAACAGACCCAGTCCTACAAGCCGGGCCGCGACGCGCGCGCTTCGCTGCTCATCCGCTGCGTCATGACCCTGGGCGAACTGAACGACGAGTCCTCCTTTCCGGTGGTCTTTAACGTGCTGCACGCGGGCATCTCCCGGGACCTGGACACCGTCTGCCGCCGGGTGCTCTCCCAGATGAAGGGCGATTTCAAGCCCCTGCTCCTGGACCGCATCGAGGTGGGTGCCATCACGATCAAGCGGGACGCCCTGGTGGTGGCCCTGGAAAGCGATTTTTTAACGGACAAGGAAAAGGGCGAGGTGGCCGAGATCGCCATGAAAAAGGCGCTTACCACCTCCAGCCGGGACAAGAACGATCTCCTGGCCCTGCGGGAGATCAAGGTGCGCGCCACCCAGGCCCTGGACGCCCGCTCCTGGTCCAGCGCCACACCCCTGATCCTGGAATACTTCAACCAGGCCCTGCCCGAATACGACAAGGGCCTGACCGGCAAGACGGAACTGCTCGCCATCATCCACTGCCTGGGCAACATGAACACGCACGAGGCGGCCCAGCGTCTCTCCGTCTACCTCGACTTCCTCAACGCCTACACCGACCGCACCAAGGTCTATGACGAGCGGATCGTGCTGGAGACCGTGACCAGCCTGGGACGCCTGGGGGACAAAGTGGCGTTCGACTACCTGATGAACGTCAAGTTTCTCAATTACTCCGCCACCATCAAGACGAGCGCCGACGAGGCCATCAAGAAACTGAAGTGGTGAGGCTGCGGCTTCCCGCCCTCTCCCGCGGTCCGGCCGGGCGGCCCTTGTTGGCCGGCCTGGTACTGTCGGCCGCCGCCGTCATTATTCTCAATCATCCCGTGATCACCGTTATCGCGTTCTGTCTGGGCGGAACCGCCGTCCTGGCGGCCGTTCTGTTCCGTTCCCGGCGCGTGATTTTCTTGTTGAGTTGTGGACTGGCGGCGGGTTTGTGCCTGGGCGCGGCGCAGACTCTTCTACTGTCCGGAGAGAAGACGCGCGCCTTCAGCGCCCTACCCACCGCGTCCACGGGCGGTGTGCGCCTCCGTCTGGAAGAGGACAGCGTGCTCACCCCCGGCGGCCTGCGCCGCTCTGCGGGCGCGCTCCTCCGGGTGAGCGACCGGCGGGGTGACGTGACCGCCGCGGCCCGGGGCCTGGTCGCCGTGTACGCGGCCGGCGGCGAAAGGCTGTTCTGGGGGGAGGTGATCGACGTGGAAGGCCGCCTTCGTCCCGCCTCTCCCGGCACCGGTACGGATTTTACCATGAGCACACGGCCCCGGGGGATTAGGCGGCGCGGCTTTACCGGTCCCCTGCTGGAGATACGGGCCGCGGCGGTCAACACTATTCTATCCGGCATCGAGCGGCTGGGCCGGCCGGCGTCCACCCTGCTGGAAGCCCTGCTTTTGGGCGTGAAGGACGAACTGGATTTCGATTTGAAGCAATCCTTTGCCCGCACGGGAAGCCTGCACCTGCTGGCCCTCTCCGGCCTGCACGTGGGCGTGATCGGTGCCATCATTCTGCTGGCCTTGAGTCCTCTCCGCTCCCGCAAGATCAAGGTGGTGCTCGCCGCCCTGGCGGTCGGCGCCTATTATTTTCTGGCCGGACCCTCGCCGTCCCTGACCCGGGCGGTAATCATGCTTTGCCTGGCGGGCGTGGGGTACCTGCTTGACCGCAAAAGCGATCCGCTCCGCCTGCTTTTAATCAGCGCCGTCATTATACTCGTGGCCGATCCGGCCGCGGTCCGCACGCTTTCTTTTCAGCTTTCATATACGGCGCTGGCCGGCATTCTTACCCTGGGGCGCCGCCTGGACGCGGCCCTCATCCCCTGGCTGCCGCGCGGCCCGCGCGCCCTGGCGGCGGCCTCGTTTTCCGCCCAGGTCTTCACAGCGCCCATCGTACTGGCCGCCTTCGGCTCCATCTATCCGGTGGGGATCGTGGCGTCGCCCGTACTTATCCCCCTGACAACGGTCTTTGTCTGGAGCGGGCTGGCCTGCCTGGTGCTGAACCTCACGCCCCTGGCCGTGGTGAACGATTTCACCCGTCTGGTCATGAACCTGCAATACGGTCTCATCCGGGTTATAAGCGAGGCGGGCGCCCGGGCTCCTGACCTGACCGTTCCGTGGCCGGGGTGGTTCTGGCCGCCGGCTGTTTGTATCCTCGCTTGCCTGGCCGTGGGAATTAAGGTACAAAAACAGCATGAACTACGACTCACCCTCCGCCATTAAGCGGGTCCTGGAGGAGCACGGACTGGCCCTCAAGAAAAGATTCGGCCAGAACTTTCTGGTCAATCCCTCCGCCCGGGAGAAAATTGTCGCCTGCCTGGATCCCGCGCCCGCGGATACGGTGTGGGAGATCGGGCCGGGTCTGGGCGCCATGACCGAGCTCCTGCTGGCCCGCGCGGCGCGCGTGGTGGTCTTCGAAATCGACCGGGGCTTTGTTAAAATTCTGAGGGGATTTTTCGGCGACCGTCCCGGCTTTTCCCTGGTGGAGGGGGACGCCCTGAAAAATCTGGAAACGGCCCTCCGGGAATACGGCCCGCCCGACCGGCTGCTGGGTAATTTGCCGTACTCCAGCGCCTCGCAGATCCTGGCCGCCTTCATTGACCGGGAGATCGCTCCCCGCCGCCTCACGGTGACCGTGCAGAAAGAGTTGGCCCTGCGCCTGCGGGCCGCGCCCGGGCAAAAGAATTATTCGTCCTTTTCGATTCTCTGCCAGTCCTTCTTTAATATCCGTCACGAGTTCGACCTGAAGGGGGGGAGCTTCCACCCGCGTCCCGACGTGGATTCGTCGGTGGTCACCCTGGAACCCGACTTCCGTCTGGCGCCCGGTCCGGCGCGGGAGGCGTTTTTCCGCCTGATCCGCCTGTCCTTCTCCTCAAGGCGTAAAACCCTGTCCAACAACCTGTTCCGCGGCGACGCGTTGACCGAGGGTGAGAAAGCCATACTGGGTGATTTTCTGAATAAAGCGGGGGTGGGCCTTAACGCGCGGGCGGAAGAACTGGCTCCGGAGACGTTTCGCCGGGCGGCCGCGGCCCTGGCTGATGGTGCCGTGGAATCATAGGACGGGCCGTCACGCGTAGAGGTTGAGGCCCGTGTCCTTTCCCTGCTTCTTGGTCGCATCCTCTTTGGCCAGCTGTCGTTTGGCCTCCATTTCCATCCGGTACGCCTCGGCCGCCACCCGCATGTCCGGGCCGGAAGGGGAGGTGGGCGCGTAGGCCGCCATGATCAGGGCCTTGGCTTTGCGGATGGTGGCTTCGGGATCGCCGGGCACGGGCTGGAGGTTCACGTTCACCGAGCCGCCCACGGCGTAGCGCCGGCCGTCGGCCGTGATCAGGTAACTGTACTCGGCGCCGCCCTGCGCGTACGGTCCCAGGGCCGCCAGGTGCGCCTGCTCGTGGGCCCGCACCGCCCCGTCTATTTCCGACAAGCGGGCGTTTTGCACCGAACGGCCCACGTCCACCGTCGGGTCGGCGGGGGCGTACAGCTCTTTTCTTGCCTGAGGCTGGGCGGGTGCGGCGGCTTGGGCCGGAATATGACCGACCGGGAGTGGTGCGGCTTTGCCGGCGGACGGTATAAGGCTTGGTGTACCGGAGCGTCGTCCCAAGAAGAAAAGATCGGGCAGGGGAGAGAGGTTGTCTGTTCGGGACAGGGAGGGGATCATTGATCACCTCAACGCATATTCAAAATTCTTATTATTCCTCCGGAAACCACGGGGAGGACGCCCTGCTAAATGTCCAGGAGTTTCTCGTCCTCCCCGTGGTCCATAAACTCGGGGAAGGTGTAGACGACCACACCGGATTTCTTGACGCGCAGTTCGGCGAACCCTTTACCCGCCAGGCCGTCCAGGCTTTTCTTGGCCGCCCCGATGGAGATGTTGCCCTCCAGGGCCACTTCTGCGGGAGTAACGATACCGGAGTTCTTTTTGGCCGTGCGCAGGATGACGCGCTCCAATGATTCCTTGGGTGCCCGGTAACCGTTCGTTTCCAGGGACGGTGTCACGCCCGCTGCGGCGAGGACGGCATGGTACTTGGTGCGCAGGTTGATCTCGCGGATCTCCGCGGGAATGGTGAAAAGGTCGATGAGGGCCAGCAGGTGACCCAGGCCGGGAATGAAGCGCAGGGCGGTGCCGATGTTGAATTTCCTCATGTACAGACGGTGGAAACCGGGGAACCCGACCATGAATCCGACTACCCAGAGAACATAGGCCGCACTGTTGTCGAGCACCGGAAGACCCCCGTAAAAAAGTTCGCTTCTATAGAAGGCATCCGACAGGAAAAATGTCGGTGAAATTTTCATATGAACCTTTTTATCAAAATATATCGTGGGCCAAGAAATAAAGCAACCGGTACTTTCCGCCGTTGGTAACCGGTGAGGAGGGGTTGCCATGCTCGCTTGTTTGTCCAGCCACGTACTCTTGGGCCTGGAAGGGGAGATCGTCTCGGTGGAGGTCGATATCCGCCGCGGACTGCCCGGAGTCGACATAGTCGGTCTGCCCGACGGAGCGGTGCGGGAGGCCCGGGAGCGCGTCAGGGTGGCCATCCGCAATTCCGGATTTGAGTTTCCGCCCGACCGGATCCTGGTCAGCCTGGCGCCGGCCGGCCTGCGCAAGGCCGGCGCGTCCTTCGACCTGCCCATCGCCCTGGGCATTCTGGCCGCCTCCGGGCAGGTCCGACTTTGCCGGGACAAGCCGGTACTGGTGCTGGGCGAACTCAACTTAAGCGGCCGCGTGCGTCCGGTGCACGGCGTGATTGCGGCCGTGGAGCAGGGGCTCCGGCGGCGCATAACGCGATTCCTCATTCCCGCGGACAATCTGCCGGAGGCCGCCATCCTGGTCCGGGAGGGCGTGTGCGGGATCCGGGATCTGGCCCAGGCCGCGCGTTTTCTGGCCGGGGAAGAGCCGGCCGGTGTGCTGCCGGAGACCGCGGGCCATGTCCCAACCGCCTCAATAAGTGAAGACGGCGGTGATTTCAGCGACATCAAGGGCCACCTGGTGCTCAAACGCGCCGTGGAGGTGGCGGTGGCCGGCCGTCACCACCTGCTTCTCTTCGGACCGCCGGGCTCGGGCAAGACCATGGCCGCCCGGCGGATACCCGGAATCCTGCCCGCGCTCGATCACGCGGAGGCCTTGGAAGTGACGCGCATCTACTCCGTGGCCGGCTTGCTGGAGCCGGGCGCGCGGCTCATTACCCGGCCGCCCTTCCGCGCCCCGCACCATTCGGCCTCCAATGAAGGCGTCATCGGCGGCGGCCGCTGGTGCCGGCCCGGGGAGGTTTCCCTGGCCCACCGGGGTGTGCTTTTTTTGGACGAGGCCCCCGAGTTCAACAAGGCCCTGCTGCAGAGCCTGCGCGAACCGGTGGAACAGCAAACGGTCACCATCGTGCGGGCTGATCAGAAGGTTTCCTACCCCGCGGCTTTCCAGCTGGTGCTCACCGCCAATCCCTGTCCCTGCGGCAACCTGGGGCGGCCGGATCGCGTCTGTCTCTGCAGCGTGGATGAGACCGCCCGTTACTGGAAGCGCTTGGGCGGTGCGCTCCTGGACCGGGTGGATATCCGGGTGCCGGTCAAACCGGTGACGTCCTGCGAACTGACCGGCAGCCGGACCGCATCCAGCCGCGACCTGCGAACGCGGGTGGAGCGGGCCCGCTTTGCCCAGGCGGAACGGTACCGCGGCCTGCCGTTTACCTGCAATGGCGATATCCCGCCCGGAATGATCGAACAATTTTGCCGGGTGGATGAAACGCTTCTCACCCTGCTTACGCGCGCCGTGGAGAAACTTTCGTTATCCTCCCGCGCCTTCCATTCGGTGCTGAAAATCGCCCGTACCATCGCGGACCTGGAGGGGGAGGAGCCGATCGGCAAGGAGGCGCT
>CAYQRT010000146.1:0-7575 GCA_964419695.1 uncultured Spirochaetaceae bacterium
TTGAGTCCGTAGGGGAGAAGGGCCAGCCCGGCAATGGTGATGAAGGCGGGCCAGATATGTTCCAGGCTTTTTTCGGGTATAACCGTATTGTAAAGCAGAAAAAAGACGCCGCAGAGGAGAAGGATCATGCCGGGCAGCAGGAGTTGGTGTGATTTTCCCTTGAGATACACCAGGTAGAGCATGACCAGTCCGGCCAGCAACAGGGGCACGGGCCAGAGGGCGATGAGCCAGAGAAGGAACCCGGGGAAGAGTCCCAGGGTCCAGAGAAGAAAGACGCTTCCGGCCAGCACCAGGGTCATGCCGCTGATGAGGAGTTTATTGGGGAAGCGGGGCCCCGGTTTTTTCATGCCATGTTCCCAATGATATGGTCGGCGAAGACGCTGGTTTTGACTTCGGTGGCCCCGTCCATGAGACGCGCGAAGTCGTAGGTGACGGTGCGCCTGGCGATGCAAGCCTTCAGGCCCTTTTCGATCAGATCCGCGGCCTCGGTCCAGCCCAGGTAGTCGAACATCATCTTACCGGAGAGAATCAAGGAACTGGGATTGACCACGTCCTTGTTCGCGTATTTGGGGGCCGTGCCATGGGTGGCCTCGAACACGGCGTAGCCCTTGTCGTAATTAATGTTGGCCCCGGGCGCGATGCCGATGCCTCCCACCTGGGCGGCCAGGGCGTCGGAGATGTAGTCGCCGTTCAGGTTCATGGTGGCCACCACGTCGAAATTGGCCGGGCGGGTGAGGATCTGCTGGAGAAAGATATCCGCGATGGTGTCCTGGATCACGATCCGGTCCTCGTTTTCACGGGCTTCGCTCCAGCGGACGGTATCCTTTCCGAAATCGCGCGCGGCCAGGGCGTAACCCCAGTCCATGAACGCGCCCTCGGTGAATTTCTGAATATTACCCTTGTGCACAAAGGTGACCGACTTCCGCTTGTGGGCGACGGCGTACTCGATGGCGGCCCGGATCAGCCGTTCACTGCCCGTGCGGCTGACCGGTTTGAGTCCCAGGCCGGAGTCGGGCCGGATGTTCCACCCGTATTCCTTGCGGCAGAAATCAATCAATGTGGCCGCTTCCGGAGTGCCGGATTTAAGCTCCAACCCGGCGTACACGTCCTCGGTGTTCTCCCTGAAGATGACCATGTCCACCTTCTGCGGCGCTTTAACCGGGGAGGGCACGCCCGGATAGTAGGTAATGGGGCGGAGACAGACGTAGAGGTCCAGTTTTTGGCGCAGGGTCACGTTGAGGCTGCGGTGGCCGCCGCCTACCGGCGTGGTGAGGGGCCCTTTGATGCCCACCAGGTGTTCGGTGAAACTTTTCAGGGTGGCCTCGGGCAGCCACTCACCGGTTGAGTTTTTGGCTTTTTCGCCGGCCAGCACTTCGGTCCAGGCGATCTTCCGCCGCCCGCCGTAGGCTTGGGCCACGGCCGCGTCAAAGACGCGCACGGCCGCCCGCCAGATGTCCGGGCCCGTGCCGTCGCCTTCGATGAAGGGGATGATGGGTTGGTCCGGCACGATGAGCCGGTCGCTCTGTTTGGTGATGTTGTCAGCCATGATTAGTGTTCCGTTCCATATCAGAGTGGTTTTCTGCGGGCCGACGGTCGTTACCCGTGTCGGCCGCTCTCCGGCGTACGTCGGCGTACGTAGGAGGACGCCGGAGAGCGTGTTCCCGTACTATACCACGGCGTGACCGGTCATTCAACCGCGTCCCCGCTTTTTCGTCCGAACGCGGACTGGGTCCGGGCGGGAACCCGTCTTGTCACCGCCGGCCAGGGCGTGGTACCATGCGCGCATGCGTCTCATGCCGCGTTTCCGTGTCCTGGCCGGTTTCCTCGGCCTGCTCCTTGTGACGGCCTCCTGTGCCAAAGAATTCGACGTATTTCTGGGCAACGCCGCGGTCAACCGCGTAGAGATGGAGGAACTCTTCAACCTGGTGGACAAATACCGTCTCCCGGGGAAGGCCAAGGAACGGTTCATCATCAACAAGCAGATCATCGATCGCTTCAACAGCTTCGATCTGGACCATAAAAAGATACTGTACCTTACCTGCGTTGTGGGAAGGTTTCCCAATGATCCCTTCAATGCCTACTATCTGGCCCTGGTCGCTCAGACCTATCAGAGGCTGGGCGCTCCTCAATTCGCGGCGCATTATTACGAGAAGGTGCTTGCCAGCTACGAAGACCTGTTTTTCGCCGGGGAATACGTCCATAAATTCTGTCTGCAGGAACTGGCGGGCCTGAGCACCCGGGCCGAGGACCGCATCATCTATTACCGGGAATTGCTGCGGCGCTTTCCGGACGCGGTGGATACGGGGGCCATCGATTACTTTCTGGCCCGAGCCTATGAGCAAACGGGCGAATACCGGAAATCGGCGGACGCCTACCGCGACTTCCTGGCCGCGCCCAAGACCCACGTACCCGGCGTGCCCGGGGCCTACGCCCTGGTCAAGGAAAAGCTTTCTCTTTTCGAGAACAAGCCCCATTGGATCCGGCAGGACCTGAACGCCCTGGTGTCTCAGATTCGCCACGCCATCGAAACCAAGAACGTGGCCGCCCTGCAGGACTGCCGGGCGCGCGGGTATTTCTTTACCCTCACCTGGGAGCAGAAAAACGATCCGTCCCTCAATGTCTTCACCCAGGCGTCGCTTAAGGACTACATCGGCGCCTTTCTCCTCCACTCGAACGTCACCGTCAGTCAGAAACTGGATATTGACTCGAGCGCCCGGGAAGCCTACCTCCGCACGGAAAACTGGGCCTTTCGCGTGCATACCACCTGGTATTTCTACTTCCGGAAGGTGGATTTCCCCGCCGATCCGGAAGTGAACGGCGGTTGGGAATGGGCCGGTATCTATTTTGGAGAAAAACTCTAGCAGGGTGTTGAATAGATTTCTCTTGAAAAACAGCCGGCCGGTTCGCCGGACTGGCTTTATACTCCACTGTTTTTTTAGTTTGTCATAATGACAAACTCATTATAATCGGAAATACTGACAATTCTTTTAATTGTCAGTATATCTCACGAGCGTACAGGCCGATGAGTAAAAGGAGGAGAACCGCTTTGAAAATATTCGCCTCCGCCTTGGTGTGTATCACGCTTCTCGCCGCACCGGTTTTCGCCGAAATTCAGCCGCCCCGCCAACGCCTGAGCGTGGATTGGGAACGGGGCATCCTCACCCTGGAGATGACCGCCTCGCTTGATTTGGATGAGACCGTCTTCCCGCAGGCGCGGGGCGCCGCGGAGAAGATGATTGAGGCGGCCCGGGGAAACGCGTTCCTGCAGGCCCTGCAGGAACTTCCCCTTAACTCGTCGGCCACGGTCGGAGAATATCTGGCGGAGACGGGGCGTCCCGACGGGCGCGCTGATTTTCTGGCCGATCTGAATTCACTCTCCCGCAAGGGCGTGAAAACGAGCTCGGTTGTCTCCCCGGATTTCCGGTCCCTGACCGTCACGTACGCCTATCGCTTTTTCGGTCCGGACGGCGTCATCACCCCGCTCGTCCAGCAGGACCGGCCGTATCCGCTGCCCGAGTTTCCCGGATACTATCCGACGCGTGAGTTTACCGGGCTGGTCATCTATGCCCGCGGTTCATTTCTCGCCTTCGGTAAAAACACCCGTGTCTCATGCAAGCCCGCCCTGTTGCCCAGGATTTTTTATCTCTCGGAACGGAAGACCATCGAACCGGTGCTGACGTACGGGATGGTGGAGCCTGAAGTGCTTGAGTCACGGGGCATGCTCTCCTACGTGCGCTCCGCGGACCGCGCGGGGTACGCCGCTCATGTCGGCGCCCACCCGCTTACCGTGACCGCTTACGCGGTGTACGGCACCAACGACACCGACCTGGTCATCGCCGAGGACGCGGCCCGCATGCTTCTCTGTACGGAGGCCAACCGCCGCCTGCTGCGTCAGGGGCGGGTGGTCGTCATCATTGATTGACGCACGCGGCGCGTGAGGGGATGTCCGCTTGTGACTGAACTAAGCCTTGCCACGCTCCGCGCCCGGGCGCTCCTGTTGCGCGCCACCCGGGAGTTTTTCTGGGAGCGGGGCTATGTGGAGATCGACACGCCGGTCCTGAGCCCGGCGCTCATCCCCGAACATACGATTGAAGTCTTCACCACGGATTATTTTCCCCACACGGGCGCCGCCCGCCGGCTTTTCCTGGTGCCGTCGCCTGAGGTCTGGATGAAGCGTCTGTTGGCCCTGGGCACGGGGAATATCTTCCAGATCTGCCATTGCTTCCGCAATGCGGAACCGCCCACGGGCGTGCACCACCCCGAGTTCACCATGCTGGAATGGTACGCCGTAAACGCGGATTACCGCGACAACATGACGCTGCAGGAGGAATACGGAGAGCGCCTGCGGCTCGTCCTCGGCGTGGCGGATACGGTGAACGTACGTGGACGGCCCGTCAATCTGCGTCCCCCGTACCGCCGCTTATCACTGCAGGAGGTGTATTTCGATCTGGCGGACGTGGATCTGGCATCATGCAGGGAATGGGGCGCTTTACGGGAGGCGGCCGTACGCACGGGCGTGGAGGCCGCTCCGTCCGACGATTGGGAAAGTCTTTTTCACAAAATATTCCTGGAAAAAGTGGAACCGCGTCTTCCCTGGGACCGGCCGCTCTTCCTGACCGACTACCCGGCGGCCCTGCCGACCCTGGCCCGCACCGGCGCCGACGGTCTCACCGCCGAACGCTGGGAACTGTATCTGGGCGGTCTGGAGATCGCCAATTGCTACACCGAGGAACGCGATCCCGCCCGGTTGGCCGGTTTCTTTGAACGCGAAGAGGCGGCCCGGCGCACCGCCCGGGTGGGCGTACCCGCGGACAGGGAACTGGAACGCATCATGGCCGCGGGGCTGCCCCCGTCGTCGGGCAACGCGCTGGGCCTGGACCGTCTGCTCATGGTGCTGATCGGCGAGGAATTGATAAACGAAGTGCTCCCGTTCGCCTGGTATACGCAACGCTAGAAAGACCCGGGACGGCGAAGGCGTTGCATGCCGGCCGTCTTTCCCCGGCGCGGCACCGGCCTATTGACAGCCGCGGAAAGACTCCTATAATGGTATTTTATTTTTACACCAATCCCATAACAGGAAATATATCGAGGAGCATATGATCAAAGCGGGCGAAATCGCCAAGGGCACTTTTCTTTTAATCAAGAACGATCCGTGCGCGGTCGTGGAACGGGAATTCGTCAATCCGGGCAAGGGGTCGGCCTTCGTGCGGCTGAAGATGAAAAACTTGAAAACCGGCCAGGTCCTCACCCAGACCACCAAGACCCAGGATTCGGTCGAAGACATTGAAGTGGACAACCGGTATTGCCAGTACCTCTATGCCGACGAGCAGAATTACCATTTCATGGACACCAAGGATTTCGAGCAGATCGAGGTGAACCGCCTGGGACTGGAAAACAAGGCCTCCTATCTCAAGGAGGGCGAAGTCTTCCAGCTGATCATCTGGGAGAATCAACCCCTGGACATCCTCATCCCCTTTAAAATGGTGTTTGAAGTGACCGAGGCCCACCACGCGATCAAGGGCGACACCGTTTCCGGCAGCACCAAGCCGGTCACCATCGAGACGGGCATGACGGTAAAAGTCCCGCTCTTCATCAAGCAGGGCGACAAGATACGCATCAACACCGAAACCCAGGAATACGTGGAACGGGTGAACGAATAAACCCTCTCGCGGCCTGGAAATAAAATTCCCGGAGTCCTGATAGTTTTTCCCTGAAAATGCGATATACTTTTCCAGTAGAAGGCAAAATCAGGTATTCCCTGATATTGAGGGCGTTCACTATGGAAGATGAAAATCGCAAACAGGCGGTCTATCTGGACCTGCAGGAAGTTCTTGATCCGGACCGGCGGCTGAAAAGGGAACCGGCCCGCACGCCGGAGGAAGCGGCCTCGCTGGAGGAACGGTATTCCTCCTGGCTGGACCTTCTTGACCGGTAAGATCGCGGCGCCTTCGTCTTGCGTATATCGCTTATTTAAAAAAGATCACGTGTGATCCGCCGTAATGCCGTTCGTCCACCCGTATAAACTCTTTGACCTCAAGCCGACGGTCCTCCGGGGCGGGCAGGTGCAGCATGATGAAGCCGCGTCCGGAAAAAAGACCGCCGGCGGCGATCAGGGAGAAAAGTGAGGCCTTGGCCGAGTAGCGAAAGGGAGGGTCCAGGAAGATATAGTCGAAGGGACTCCCTCCCTTTTTAAGAAAACGTTCGACGCGCGTGAGGCGGATGGTGACGGCGGCACCGGCCATGGCCGCGTTTTGCTTGATCACCCTCAGCTTGCCGCGGTCGCCCTCCACGAGCACCACCGGAGACGCGCCCCGGGAGACGGCCTCCAGGCCGATGATTCCGGAGCCGGTGAAGAGGTCCAGGAAGGAACACCCGGAGAGGTCTCCCAGGATGGAGAAAACGCTTTCACGCATGCGGTCCATGGCCGGGCGGATCTCTCCCGGAGGACAGACGATTCGCCGGCCGCGGTAGACGCCGCCTGTAATTCTCATACGCTTACCCCGTATCCAGCAGTGTTTCGGTGTAGGGCGGTACGCGCTGCATCACGGTGCGCACCACCCGGTGCTCATCGGAGAGCAGACCCGGATCGCGGGCCAGCAGCGCCTTGACGTCCGCGCGGGCCCGCAGGAGCGGTTCCGTGTCCCGCGCCAGGTCGGCAAAGGTCAAGCCCAGATAACCGGATTGTACGACGCCCAGGAGGGCGCCCGGTCCGCGGATGCGCAGGTCCTCTTCGGCCACCACGAAGCCGTCGTTCGTGGAGAGCATGATCCTCAGGCGCTTGACCGCGTCTTCGGTCAGGTGCTCCCCGTAGATGAGGAAGCAGTACGACTGGATGGACCCGCGCCCCACGCGTCCCCGCAGCTGGTGCAGGGCGGAAAGGCCGAAGCGCTCCGCGTGCTCTATGACCATGGCCGTGGCATTGGAAACGTCCACGCCCACTTCCACCACGCTGGTGGCCACCAGTACGTGCAGTTCCCCGCGCGTAAAGCGTTCCATGGCCAGGCGTTTCTCTTCCTCGTCCAGCCGGGAATGAATCAGTCCCACCCGGTACTCCGAAAATACATCGCGCGACAGGTGCTCGAACATGGCCACGGCGTTTTTTACGTCCACCTTCTCCGACTCCTCGATGAGCGGATAGATGAAGTAGGCCTGACGTCCCGCGGCCAGTTCCTCCTTGACCCGGTCGTAAACCTTGCCTTCGTTGCCCCGGCGGGTGAGGTGGGTGATGACCGGCCGGCGTCCCGGCGGCTTGGTGCGGAGCAGGCTCGAGTCCAGGTCGCCGAAGGCGGTCAGGGCCAGACTGCGCGGAATGGGCGTGGCGGTCATGAGCAGGAGGTCGGGATCCGCGCCCTTGTCCACCAGGGCCTTGCGCTGCCGCACTCCGAAACGGTGTTGCTCGTCAATGATCACCAGGCCCAGTTTCCGGTAGGCCACGTCCGCGGAGAAGAGGGCGTGGGTGCCGATGAGGAGGTCGATCTCCCCCGCGGCCAGCGCGGTCAGCAGTCGCTCCCGGGCACCGGAGTCCAGGCTGCCGGAAAGCAGGGCCGTGCGCACGCCCAACGGTTCCACCAGGGC
>CAYQRT010000147.1:0-7525 GCA_964419695.1 uncultured Spirochaetaceae bacterium
ATTTTGTTCAGAGCGTCCAACTTGAAATGGTCCTGAATGATCCATAGCCCGGCCGACCCGTAAAAAATGAGCCCGGCAAAAACCCAGACCTGGATCTCGTCGAACCAATGCATGGAAAAAAGCGGGATAAACCGGACGGACACCATAACAATGACCAGAAGAAACAGGGCGATGAAGCAGAGAATGCTGACCCAGCGGACGATCTGGAACATGACGGTATCGGCGATTTTCGCGAAGCGTTTGACGGGTGAAACCATGACGTCGTTATTATCCATAATATCGCCTCCTATTGTTCGGCGCCCATTAAAAGCGTGGGGATGAAGGTGGAGAATTCGGGAACATAGGCGATAAGCAGCCAGACTACGAAGATGCCCAGCAGGTACGGCCAGACTTCCTTGACCATGCCGGCTACCGACACCCCGCTGATGCGCGATACCGCGAACAGGCACATACCCATGGGCGGGGTCAGGTTGCCGATCATGATCCCCAGTGTCATGATGACGCCGAACTGCAAGAGGGGTATGTGGAAGTGGTTGACGATGGGGAGGAACAACGGGATGGTGAGCACAAAAATGGCGTTCCCTTCGATAAACAGCCCCAACATCAGAATGATAAACATAATCAGGGCGATGACGATTCCGCCGTTGGTCCCCAGCCCGATCAGACCACTCACTAACCGGTCGGGCACGTTCTCCAGGGTCAGAAAGTAAGCCAGTAAGTTGGCCGTAGCTATGATAAACATAAGACTGGCTGAATGCCTGACCGTCTCCCAAATGATCTTGGGCAGTTGTTTGATCTTGATCTCCCGGTAGATCCCCAATCCCAGGATGAACGCGTAGAGACAGGCGAAGACCGAGGCCTCCGTAGGGGTGAACACACCGCCCAGGATGCCGCCGATGAGGATGACCGGGGTCATCAGTGGCAGCAGGGCGTCCAGTCCGCTTAACAGAAGTTCCTTCAGCTTCCAATTCTTGTTCCGGGGATACTTACGAATGATGGCGATGATAAATACGGCGATCATCAACGTCAGCCCCATCATGACGCCCGGGGCGAAGCCGGCCAGGAAGAGCCGGGCCACCGAGACGCCGGTAAGCGATCCATAGATGACGAAGGGGATGCTGGGCGGCACCACCGGGCCGATGGTGGACGAGGCCGCGGTGATGGCCGCGGAAAAGGGCTTATCGTAGCCGTCCTCCGTCATGGCCTTTATCTGGATCTGTCCCAGGCCGACCGCGTCCGCGATGGCCGACCCGGACATACCGGAAAAAATCATGCTCGCGATGACATTGACGTGGCCCAAACCGCCGGGCAGGAACCCCACCAGCGCCTTCGCGAACCTGAAAATACGGCGGGTAATCCCTCCCGAGTTCATGAGACTACCCGCCAAAATGAAAAACGGGATGGCGAGCAATGGATTGGAGGTTGTCGATTCGAACATCTTCAAGGCGGCCATCACCAGATCGTCGCCCCTTCCCCAGGCCAAAAAGGCCATGACCGCGGTCAACCCCATGCTTAAAAACACGGGGATGCCGACGACCATGAGGATTACCATGATTAAAAACAACAACAACGTTTCCATTCACTTGTCTCCCGTATTGAGCGCTCTATACTACTATTTTCTTTCGTCTTTGACCATTTTCATGAAGACGTCGAAATTAGCGGCGCCGACATGCGACTTGACCGTCTCGTAAGCGGGACCCATCTTCGCCTGGAAGAGGGCCTTGTTCACCTTGGTGACAGTCATGCCCAAGCCTTCCAGCTTGAGAATGTCTTGCGCTTCGCTGTCGCGAAGCACTTTGCGCATGTAGTTGCCGGCCTTCTGGCTTTCTTCCCTGATGATCTGCTGCACGCCGGCCGGAAGTTTGTCCCAGGTCTTTTTGCTCATCACGTGCACCATGGAATTATAGGTGTGGCCGGTGAGCGACATGAACTTCTGGGTTTCATAGAGCTTGTTGGAGTAGATGACCGCCACGGGGTTCTCCTGGCCGTCGACCGTTCCCTGTTTCAGGGCCACGGTGAGGTCGGCGAAGCTGATGGTGGCGACGGTGGCACCGAGCGCCTCCATGGCCGCCTGGTTCTGGTACTCCGGGGGAGTCCGGATCTTCAGGCCCTTCACGTCATCCGGGGTATTGATCACGCGCTTGGAGTTGGTGAGATGCCGCATGCCCCATTCCCAGTTGGACAGGAAGATAAGTCCGGCTTTTTCCAGGTCCGGGCCGGCCCACTTCAGGAACGGTCCGTCGAGCACGCGGTCGGCGTGCGCGTAATCGTCAAACGCGAACGGAGTCATGACACAGCCGAACTTGGGTGAATACTTCTGCAGTTGGCCCTGGGTCGGAAGACTCATGTCGATGACACCGCGGATGTTCTGTTCCAGTACGCTGGGTGGATCACCGAGCTTGTTGTTGGGATAGACTTCCACGATCACCTTGCCGCCGGTCCGCTGTTCCACGCCTTCCTTAAACATGAGCGCGGCCGCTTGACCGGGATGGTTTTCCGCCGCATAGTGGGCCAGTTTCAGCACCACGGGCTGCCCACCGGTAGCCTGCTGGCCTTCAGCGAACGCAGAAACGCCCGCCAGGAGCAACAGACAGCACACACAAAGTAATGCTTTTTTCATGATTGCACCTCCTCTGATATTTAAAGCCTCGATATACATCAAGACTGTTTCCCGATGATTTCCGGGACGATTTCCCGAAAATCGCTAGGCAAAAATGTTTTACATTGTGAAATTAATATCCACGATGTAAACAAAGCCATCATAATCCCAACCCGTCACCGTGTCAAGAATCTATTCAGGAATCTTCAGATTTTTAGCGGGTTTGTCCGGAAACGGAAGATGGGGCGGTTACCCGGACGGGCGCATACTGCCGGATACCCAGCTTGTCGGCGGCGCTGCCGTTCCGCACCCCAATTTCAATGAACCCCATGCTGCCCGTATAGACCACCGGCCGGCCCGGCGCCACGTCCGCGTAGGTGCGACGCACGCCCCGCAGGCGCACCCGGTACGGCTCCTTGACCACCCGGCCGCGCGCCACAAACTCCACTTCCACGCGATCGTGGTCGGCGATGTCTCCGGCCAGGATAGAGGTGACAGCGTTGCCGAAGCGGTCCAGGTGGACGATGCGCCCGTGTACGGCGCCTCCCTGCGCGGTGGAAGCCGCTGTGGAAAAGGCCGCCTCCAGAATTACCGGTGGTACGGGCGGACCCAGGACCGCCCGGTGCCGGCCGCGGGCCAGGTGTGCGGCCGCGGGTGCGAAGACGTCCCGGCCGTGGAAGGTGGCCGATGGTTCGGCCTGGAGGAAATCCGTCCGCAGGGCGAAAGCGGTCAATTCGTCTCCCTTGCCGCGCCGGAGAAAACTGATGAGGCCGTTGTCCGGCGCAATGACGTAACGGCCGTCCGCCCGCGCCGCGAGCATGCCGCGTTCCGTACCCACCCCCGGGTCCACCACCGCCAGCACCACCGTCCCGCGCGGCAGCCTGTCCCATACGCTGTACAGCACATAGGAGGCGGAAAGGATGTTGCCGGGGAGAATATCGTGGGTGACGTCGAGGAGCGGCGTCCGGGGACAGGCGGCAAGCAGCACGCCTTTCATGGAGGCGACGTAGGCGTCCCGCAGGCCGAAATCGCTTAAAAGCGCGATGAGCGGTGCCCGTTTCCCCATCCGGTTACGTCTCCTTGTAGCGGTTGATCCCCTTGGTGATTTCGGGAGCGGTCAAGCGGCGTTCCACGTAGGTGAGGAAGGCCAGGAAACGCGCGTAGGTTTCGGGACTCAGGGTGTGCTCGATGCGGCAGGCGTCATTGCGCGCGGTGTCCTTCTCCACTCCCAGCACGTGGTGAAAAAACCGGTAGATGTTTTCATGCCTGGAATAGACCTTCTCCGCCACGGCCCGGCCCGCCGGGGTGAGTTCCACGTGCCCGTACTTTTCATGCTCCACGAACCCGCGCTCGGCCAGGATCTTGATGGCGCTGTTGACCGAGGAAACCTTGAAGTTGAGAAAGTGCATCAGGTCCTTCATGCGGACCACTTTCAGGTCCTGTTCGAGCAGGTAGATGGCTTCCAGATAATCTTCCATGCTGGCGGTCAGGTGGTCGGCCGCTTGGCGTGAGTCCATGGTTTGACTATAAAAGAAAATACGTGAATAGGCAATGAAGGGATTGATTTTTTATAGGAACCACTATATAATATAGTTATACCTATAAAAAATGGAAGGACCCGTATGTTCTTGAGCGATCTCCGCCGGGGAGATAAATTCCGCATCGTGAAGGTATGTATCGGCGGCGCCATTGGCAAGCGTCTGGTGGACATGGGCCTTAACCGCGGGGTGGAGGGCGTCATGGTCCGCTGCGCCATGCTGGGCGATCCGGTGCAGATACATCTGCGCGATTACAATCTGTCGCTGCGTCTGGCCGAAGCCGCGGGTGTGGAAATCGATCTTGTGGAACAGGGCGGCCGCCACCGTCATCCCCACCACGGACACGCACACCACGGCGGGCGGCGGGGCCCGGGACTGGGATCTCCTTTCTTTGGCCGCGGCCCGCACTCCGGGCCCGGACGGGGCAAGCGGCGGGGACGAGGCCCCCTGGGCGGCCGCGGCCGGGATACGACTGAATGAGAGCGGCGCGTAAACTGACGGTGGCCATTGCCGGCAATCCCAATGCGGGCAAGACCACCATCTTCAACATGCTGACCGGCGCGCACCAGAAAACGGGCAACTATCCGGGCGTGACCGTGGAAAAGAAGGAAGGCCGGCGCGACCATGCGGGGTACTCCCTGCGCTTCATCGATCTGCCCGGCACCTACAGCCTGACCGCCTATTCCCTGGACGAGATCGTGGCCCGGGACTTCCTCATCAACGAAAAACCGGACGTGGTCCTGGACGTGGTCGATTCCGCCAACCTGGAACGCAACCTCTTTCTCTGCCTTCAATTCCAGGAACTGGGCGTTCCGGTGGTGGGCGCGCTCAACATGAGCGACGAAGCCCGCACCGCCGGGGTCATGATCGATGAAAAGCGGCTTTCCGAAGTACTGCGTATCCCCTTCGTGAAGACGGTCGGTTCCACGGGCAAGGGCGTCACGGAGCTGCTGGACCTGATCATCCGGGAATCGCAGCGCACGGCCGCGCCCGAGGTGACGCCCGGCTACGGGGAGGAAATCGAGGGCGAAGTGCGCAAGATCGTCGCCCTGCTCCGCCGGGACAAGGAAGTGACGGCGCGCTATCCCGTGCATTGGCTGGCCGTGAAACTCATTGAAAAAGACGCCGAGGCCAACCGGATCATCAAGGGAAGCGCACTGGCGGACGACATCCGGGCCCGCACTGAAAAAAGCATCGCCTGGCTGGAGAAACACTTCGGCCTGGACACGGAGATCGCCGTGTCCGAACAGCGGTACGGCTACATCCACGGCGCGGTGAGCGAGGCCGTGCGGCGCAAGAAGGTTTCCCGCAAAAACCTCACGGAAGCCATCGACAAGGTGCTCATCAACCGTTTTTTGGGCCTGCCCATTTTTCTGGCGGTACTCTGGGGCATGTTCCAGCTCACCTTCACCGTGGGGCAGTATCCCCTCGGCTGGCTGGAATCACTCTTCTCCTGGCTGGCCAACCTCGCCACCGCGGCCGTTCCCGAGGGCATTGTGCGTTCCTTCCTTGTGGACGGCCTCATTCACGGCGTGGGCGGCGTTCTCTCCTTCGTTCCCCTTATCATCATCCTCTTCCTGCTTATCTCCTTTCTGGAAGACACGGGCTACATGTCCCGCGCCGCCTTCGTCATGGACCGCTTCCTCCACATCTTCGGCCTGCACGGCCAGTCCTTCATGCCGCTCATGATCGGGTTCGGGTGTTCCGTGCCCGCCATTCTGGCCGCGCGCACGCTTAAGAACCCCAAGGACCGGATCGCCACCGTACTCGTCACGCCGTTCATGAGCTGCGGCGCCAAGCTGCCGGTATATATTTTACTGGCCGGGGCGTTCTTCTCGCGCTCCGCGGGCGTGGTCGTGCTTTCCATTTACA
Source organism: uncultured Spirochaetaceae bacterium (assembly GCA_964419695.1). Classification (GTDB taxonomy): domain Bacteria; phylum Spirochaetota; class Spirochaetia; order SZUA-6; family RPPD01; genus JAFGSW01. The sequence goes on from CAYQRT010000147.1 coordinate 6,010, forward strand.
TTATAGGAGTGTTCATGGCTTTGGTCTCCGCGGCCGTGCTGAAGAAAACCATCCTCAAGGGCAAAGCTGCGCCCTTCGTCATGGAATTGCCGCCCTACCGGCTGCCCACCCTGCGGGGTGTGCTCTGGCACGTATGGGACAAAACGTGGGCGTACGTGAAAAAAGCCGGCACGGTCATCCTGGCGGCTTCGGCCCTGGTCTGGCTCATCACCACTTTTCCCCGTCCCGTCATTGATCAGACGGCTTTAGCGGCCCAGGCGGACGCGTTCACAGCGGGGCTGGACCGCGACCGGATCCGGGAACGGACCCAACACCTGCTGGACGGCGGCCTTGACCAGGCGGCGGTGCCGGACGCGGCCACCCGCGAGCTGCTTTCGGATTATAAAACCAGGATCGCCTCGGGCCGGGCCACCCTGGACGACGCGGTGGAGGCGCGCGTTTCCTTGTCCGCTTCCAGGTACAAGGAAACGCTGGAAAGAAGCATGGCCTTGGAAGCGAGTATCGCGGGTCGGATCGGCCGGTTCATAGAGCCTGTGTTCCGGCCCCTGGGTTTTAGCTGGAAGGTGGGCGTGGCGGCCCTGACCGGTTTCGCGGCCAAGGAGTTGATCGTTTCCACGCTGGGAATCCTCTACGGCGTCGAGGAGGATGAAAGCGGAGAGGACACCTCCCTGCGTCAGGCCCTGACGGCCGACCCGGCCTTCAACCCGCTTTCCGCCTTCGGCCTCATGCTCTTTACCCTGCTGTTGGCCCCCTGCTTCGCGGCCCTCAACACCATCCGTTCGGAATTGGGCTGGAAGTGGCTGGGCTTCGCCGTGGCGTACATGACGATCGCGGCCTGGATCATCGCCTTCCTGGTCCACCAGATCGGCACCCTGGCGGGCCTGGGCGGATGACGGAAGACGGCTTGACAGGCCGTTGGATCTCACTTCTTCTTTGGTTGGCAGATTACGCCGTGCTTGGCGGCGGCGGTATCGATGTCATCCCAGAACCGATTAATCATCTTGTGCAATTCGGGCAGCAGGACCACCCGCCTTCCTCCGGGGGCCCGGGCTATTCCCGCTAAGATTGTGTCCCGCCGCTTTTTAAGGGCCGGGACCCGGTCCAGGACGAGTTTCTTAAAAACCGCGACGAAGCGGGTGCGGTTCATGGCCGCCCAGGCCACGGTACGCTTGCCGTCGGCCGTGGTCGTCTCGGAGGCGCTGAACATGAGTTTAGTGCGATACTCGGTATGACAAGCGCAGTTGGTTTTCCAGTCCGCGGCGGTGGACGTGTCGGTTTTATCCTGCGCCGCCAGACGTTCGGGCGATGCCAGGATCAGCGTGACGCACGCCAGGAGTACGGTAGTCCATCCGGCTTTTTTCATCTCTTTACCTCCTTATGATTGCGGATGATGATTCATGGAAGAACGAAATCATCATCCGCACTATTCCGGTTCCTCTAACTCCATTGATGCCACGCATCCGCATTACGGACATGAGTAAATCATCACGAATTTTTAGTCAGTTATTACCACGCC
>CAYQRT010000148.1:0-7497 GCA_964419695.1 uncultured Spirochaetaceae bacterium
AGGTATCGTCAAAGGCCAGGGCAAAGCCGCCCTCGGCCGTGACGAACGGTTTTTCCGAGCGGAGATAATGCAGCCGCAGGTGCCACGCTCCCCAGAACATGATAAAGGAACGAATTTCCAACCAGGGAAAGGGACTCCAGCGGGAGGACAGGCAGTCTTTGGTCACCGCGTGATCGAAACTCCGGGTGCGGCAACGAAACCACCGGTCCCCTGCGGCGACCATCAGCATGTTGTCGTGGCCCAGCTTGTCCAGCCCGTAACAATCCGTGGCTACGTTGAAGCCGAACGCGCAGGAATAGGCGAACTTGGCGTATTTCTCCGCCATGTGATTGTGTTCGTTCGATTCCCCCGGGGTCCATTGGCCGGCCGAAAGCGCGTGCACGTGGCCGGCGGCGGCTTCATCAATGATAACAAGACCGGAGGCGGACTGGACGCTGAGGGTCCCGGTTCGCTCCAGGGGCTTTTCCTCCGCGGTCCAGAAGGGGTGCCGCGGGGAAACCGCCAGGGGGATAAAGGCTTTGAGGGCCCAGAGCGGCGAGCAGGGCGAGTTATACCGTTCGGCCATGTACTGGTTCGGGTAGGCGTATCCCACGCCCTGCAATCCGGTTTCGGAAAAGAACGGACGGCCGAACCACCAGCGGAGGTTGCGCAGGAGAAGCCCCTTGACCAGTCCCCAGTCCGTATCACCAGCGTCGGAAAGGACGAGGGCGCCCCAGAAGGCGGCCTGGGCGTGGCGGTAGGTAAGGCTCCGGCCCAGGGGCAGGGCCGCGCCGTCCGGAGAAAACCAGAACTGGAATTGCGCCGCGAACTCCCGCGCGCGTTCGCGATAGAGGGACGCCTGGCGCGGATACCGGTCACCGCAGCAGGCGGCGAAGATCAGCCCGTAATAGTGCATGGCCCAGGGAATGTAATAATCCCGGGCCCGCCGTTCCTCCGGGAAGCCGTCATTGTACCAGCCGTCTTCCAGATAGAATTTTTCCACCATGGCCAGAGAAGCGGAGAGGTGCTCTCGGTCGAAGCCGGCCGCGCCTACTTTTTCCAGGCCCGCGTTTACCAGAATACGGAAGAACACCCAGTTGCAGTTCGGTATTTTCCTCTTGTTGATGAATGACAGCCATTGGGCCAGGCGCCGGCGGGTGGATTCGTCCAGCGGCGTCCAGAAGCGCTCCGGAGCCAGGCAGAGCGCGTACCCGAACACCGCCATTTCCACCAGACGCTGGTCGTAATCGCCCGGCTCGCCCCAGTATTCAGCGTGTTTCGGATCCACTCCGTGGGCGATCCCCTCATACATCGTCCCGAGATCCTCATACGTATTGCCTCCGGCCACGAGCGGGACGATACCCCACAGCAGGCGCGCGAATCCTTCCAGCCGGACCGCCCGTTCGGTGAAGGTGGCGCCGGGCGGACCCAGGTCAATCCCGGCGCGGCCCGGGGTGAAGAACCGCCCGTAGGGCCGGATCGAATCGAGGAGGGCCTGTTTCAGGTCGTCATAGTCTGAGAGCGGATTGCGCGCCAGCGGCTCGTAGTGCATCGGTCACCCCTTGACGCCGCTGAACATCACGCCTTTGACGATGTATTTTTGGGCCAGCACGTAGATAATCACCACCGGGATGATGGCCACCAGCGACGCCGCCATTTGCGGTCCGTAATAGACGTCGAATTCGCTGACAAAATCCGAGAGCCCCAGGGGCAGGGTTTTAAGTTCGGGCGAGGTGAGATAGATGAGCGGCGTGAACAGGTCGTTCCACCAGTACCTGAACGACAGGACCGCGATGGTCGCGATCACCGGGCGGGAGAGCGGCAGGATGATTCTCATGAAAATATAAAAATGGTTGGCCCCGTCCATGCGCGCCGCTTCGATATAGGAGTCCGGAATGGTCAGAAAGAATTGCCGGGCCAAAAAGATGCCGATAGCCGTGAAACTGGAGACGAGTATGAGCGCGAGATGGGTGTCGTACAGTCCCAGGGTCTTGATCACGATGAATTGGGGAATGATGTACACCTGGATGGGAATCATGATTGAAGAAATGAAAAAAACGAAGATGACGTTCTTGCCCCGCCACTTCAATTTGGAGAGCGCGTACCCGCCCATGAGCGCGGTGACCGCCTGGATGACCGTGATGGTCACGGTCACCTTGAAGGAATTGAACAGGTAGAGCGGGAATTTATCCAGCAACGCGGCGAAGTTATCCATGGTGGGCGCGCGGGGGATGAGGGTGATCGGGGTGGAGAACATTTCCATCTCGGTCTTGAATGAGGAGGAGATGACCACGACCAGCGGGATAAATACCACCAGCGCGGTCAACCCCAGGACGGTGTACACCAGCCCCAGGTTCAGGATTTTCGAAACATTTGGCTTTCTATTCAGCATCATAGACCACCCATCTGTTCTGCAGCCTGTTCTGGATGATGGTGATGGAAATCACGATGATGAACAGCACGACTGATTCGGCCGCGCCGTATCCTATCTGCCAGAAGAGAAATCCATTCTGGTAGATGTCGAACGCAAGTACGCGCGTGGAGTCCGCGGGACCGCCGCCGTATTGGCCGCCGGTCATGATATAGATATGATCGAACGCCTTGAAGGCGTTGATGATGGAGATGATCACTGAAAAAAAGATAATCGGACTCAATGAGGGCAGGGTGATGTGGAGAAGTTTTCTCCATCCGGAGGCGCCGTCAATATCAGCGGCTTCGTACAGGTTTTCATTAATCGATTGCAGGCCGCTCAGGAAAATGACCATATAATACCCGAACGACTGCCAGACGAATACAATGATGATGGTCAACAGCGCCGTGGACGGATCCTGCAGCCAGGGAGCGGCCGGCATTCCCAGACTCTGGAGGAGTTGGTTGGCCGGCCCATGAGTTGGATCAAAAATGAAAATAAACGCGATGCAAACCGCCACGCTGGGGAGCACCACGGGAAGAAAGAGAAAGGCCCGGAAGAGCGTCCGGCCGCGGAGCCTGCCGGTGAGAAGCTTGGCAAAGAGAAATCCGAGTACCAGCTGAAAGAGTACGCAGAATGCGACGAACACCAGGGTCACCTTGACCGACTGCCAGAACTTGGTATCGGTAAGGAGCACCTCGAAATTGGTCAGCCCGATGAATTTCATTTTCTCGAACGATCCCTTGTAATTGGTGAACGACAGCACCATGGAGGAAAGGATGGGAACGAACAGAAAAAGAGCGAACCCGATGAGGCTGGGCAGCAGAAATATCATGGCGGCCGGAAAATCATTATTCAGTTTTCGTTTCATCATGTCTCTCTTGTCCACTGACGGGTGAAAAGGGGGAGGCGGAGCCGCCTCCCCGTCATTGCGTTATTGAACCATCTGCACCACTTTTTTAAAACGCTCCCGGATGGTCGCGAGCAGCGTGCTGTCGCTCATGGGGGAGGCCAGGTATTTTTCCATGACCGTGGCCAGTTCGCTTTCCACCTGCGAACCGTATTTATTGTAGAACTGGGTCATCACGGTCCGCTTCTCTGTGTAATATTTCAGCGCGGTCGCGTCGGGAAGAATTTTGGAGAATTCTTTCTTGACGTCATCCGTGATGTACGCGGGCAGCAGTCCGGACGAGGCGACGATCTTGGCGCCTTCCGGCCCGCCCAGCGTGGAGATGAAGGCGAACATGGCGTCCTTCTTTTTTGAATTGGCGTGCACGTGGCTGAAGGTGGGATTGCCGAACGTGCGGTAGGTCGACTCGTCGCAGGGCATGCGGGTGAGGGACCAGTCGTTCCAGGTATATCCCTCCAGGAGCTTGTCGTCCCGTCCCTTGATCATGAAGCCGGGAAACCATTCGCCGATGATGAGCATGCCCACTTTGCCGGCGTAAAAGGGTTTGGAGTAATGCGTCTTGGTCACCTTGGTTTCGGTCAGCGGCATGATGGCGCCCGTCTTTTCCAGCTCGGACCGGTACTTGAAACAATTGACCAGGGTCTGGTTGATGTCGATCTTGCCCGACGCGTCAATGAACTTCATCCCGTTCTGCAGGGCGGGCATCACGTTGTTCGATCCCCAGGTATAGAGGAAGCCGCCGTAGATGTTGGGCAGTTTCTTGTGGATGGCCTCGGCCACCTCGATGAATTTGGGCCACGTCCACTGGCCCTTCTCCACGTAGGTATCGGGCGTGGGAATGCCGGCTTGCTTGAAGATATTCTTGTTGTAATAGGTGAAGTACGACGCGCCGCGGAAGGGAATACCCAGGGTTTTTCCGCCGATCGTAATCGCGTCCTTGTATCCGCTGATGGCGCCCAGGTCAAAATTGTGCTTTTTAGCCAGCTCGTCGAGCGGGGCGATGTACCCGTTTTCATTATGAACGAAGATGTCGGTGGAGCGCTTCTGCATGTACCCGTCCATCTCCGTGCCGGCCGCCAAGAGGACCGATATCTTGGCTTCGTACTCGGTGGTCGGGATGAATTTCGCGTCCACGAACACCTTGTTTTGGGATTCATTAAAGGCCTTGATAATGGGCGGATAGGCCGGATCATCCCATAAGTAGAAAATGACGGTTGTCTTGGCGCTTCCCGTTTCCCTTTGCCCTTCGGAAAAGACCAGCACCGGGAGACTGAGACAGACCATGAACAGCAGGATCAATAAACCCGCTTTCCTCATAAATACCTCCTTTATGATGATTGTGAGGGCATCCTACGCCGGGTGGTGACGGGCTGGCAAGCGATGAAAAATGGGAATTATTGCAAAATCGTGGACACAATGAATTCAATTTTCGATATAAAATTCGAATTTGAAACATCCCGCCTTTTCAGGAATCGATTTCCTGATGTCGGAACTGGTTCGGGGTCAGCCCGGTTTCCTTTTTGAAAAGCGTGAAAAAGTAACTGTAGTTGTAATATCCGGCTTCCCGGTAGATTTTTTTGACCGTATTCCTGGTTGACCGCAGCCGGTCCTTGCAGTACTCCAGCCGCAGTTTATTGATGTATTCCGAAGCGGATATCTCGAACACCTTGCGGAAGAGGAACCTGATATAGCAGGACGATACGCCCATACCGGCGGCCAGGCTGTCGACGGATAGGGCCGGGTCCCGAAAATGCGCGTCGATATGCTTCCGGATGCTTTCCGCGCGGTCTTCGGTCCGGCGGCTCTTTTTCTGCAGCACGAGCTCATTGACCAGGGAAAAGAGCTCAAGCAGCTTCTTTTTCAGTTCCTCCAGGGTTTCGGATGCCGTAATCTCCCGGATGTATCCCTTGAGCTCATCGTATTGGGTCTGCAGGTTATCTTTGATTTTTCCCAGGTACTGCGCGGTGTGGTAGGCGATGAAGCCGACCATATGCTGAAAATCTTCGTATTCACGCTTCCGGACGCCCTCCAGAATGTCGTCGAGCTGCTCCTCAAGATGAGATACTTTCCCCAGTTTCAGGTTGTTGAGGAGATGTTTCAGCTTTTCTTCCGGAAACACGTAGTCTTCTTTGTTTTCGTTTGGGCACATGTCCGGTTCGATGATCCTGTTGTAGCCGAAGCGGAATCGGAACTGCGTCAGCGCGACGCATTGGGTGTAGGCCGAACAGAAGTCCCGGAAATCAGTGATCCGGCCGCTCAAGGCAACCGTGCAGGTGCAGTTCAGTTCCCGAAAAACCGCGGTCTGCAGGGCCGTCAACGAGGCGACGATCGCCCGCCGCGCTTCCTCCGGAGGCGCCGCCGCGCCGTCCAGGTTGTAGATGACGCAGGCCTGATCCTTTTTCATCTGGATGAACAGCTTTTTCAATGCCGCGTTGTAGTGAAAGGCCATTTCCCGGATGATCCGGAAGAGTTTTCCCAATTCATCCGAGGTATGGAGTTCGGAAAGCAGGTCGAACCTGTCCAGGCGGATGACCGCCATGAGAAAGGGCCCGCCGGTGAGCTCCCGGCCGATCAGATCCCGGTGGTGCTCGATTTCTTCCGAGTCAATGTCCCCCAGGAGCAGGGCTTTGACCACTTCTTGTTTATACAGCTCCCCTGTCTGGCCCATGTAATCTTCCAGGGCGTCGGCCTTTTTAACCACGTACCGGAACGTCCGGTCAAGGTATTGCAGGTCACTCGGCTTATGCGCGCTCTGTTCCGGGGCCGGCCCTTTCATTTTTTCGCGCATGGCGAGCGATGACTGGAAAAAGCGGTGCAATGGCAGATATATTCTCATGGAGCTGAAAAATGAAACCAAAAGCACGCCGATCATCAGCGCCACGCATAACAGGATGGTCCGTTCCACCAACACGTTCAGACCGGCGAACACGCCGGCCGTGGGAGTGATGTTGACGAACCGCCAGCCCCAATACCGGTGCGTGGTGTAAGAGATCAGGCTCTCCTCCCCGTCGATGGCCTCAATGAAGGCGCCTTCCTCGCCGCCGTCCAGGATCCTCCGCACGAACGCCTGCCGTGAAATGTCCTCGCCGAATCGCTGCGGATCCGGGTGGGTGAGTATGATGCCCCGATCGCTCAAGACGAGCAGATCACTGTCCGGGGCCGACTGCGTGCCCAGCAGGCTGCGCCTGATTTTATCTTCACTGATATTGATGACGAGCGCTCCGTTGATGATCTGGCCGGGAGCGGGCGCATTGCCCACGACCACGGAAAGCACGTTCTCCGTGGCCAGCCGCGCAAAATCCTCCCGGAAGACATTGGCATTGATCCGGTACGTCATTTTTCTGGGGATGTAGCGGTACACGCCGTATTCCTGGATGTTGAAAAGAAGATTGGAAAGTGCGAAATCGCTGCACTGGGTTCCCTCACTGCCGTTGATCGTGGAGAAGTACCGGCCGTTCCGGTTGTTGTAAATGTATATGGATTGAAAAAGAGTGAAGGAGGCCATGATCTCGTCCAGCCGGTCAAGGCCGTCGGATACCTCGATATTGGTGGGCGTGTCCGCATGGATGAGCCGGTTGACCATTTCCTCGCTCTCGATTTGGAAGAACGAGGGAATGATCCAGGAATGCAGCGAACCGAATATGGATTGCGTCTGCTTCAACAGGTCGATCGATTTCTTATAGGACTCCTCCGCCACTACGTCCCTGAATAGGTTGTAAAGAACAAGCACGGAGACCAGCAGGACCGCCAGCGCAATGAGCGTAGTGCCCGTAAAGATGCGGATAAACGTTTTTTTTGAATACTGCCTTCCGGGCTGCAGGATGGTCTTGGCTCCGCCCTGTGTGGCGGGTGTATTCTTGTATTCTTTCTTTCCGGCGGTCGGCATGATCACGTGAGCCCTCCGCAGTCATTATAGAAGAGAATGTATTCCGGGTAAACAACCAAATGAATTACGGAACACCCTCCGGCGCGAAATCGGAGGAGCGGACAGTGATTCTGCGTATAATTGAACAGGTTCCTGCGCGGTATGGCGTGTAATCGGATGCCCGCAGACCGCGTTTGACAGTCGTTCGCGGTGCCATTATTTTTTGCAATACAGGGAGCGGCCCCTCAGCAGTTTTGGTCCTGGAGGTGATTATGTCACAAGTCCATTATCAGGTGGAGTATTCCAGCCTGGCCGAGGTCGTGGCCGATCTTC
>CAYQRT010000149.1:0-7494 GCA_964419695.1 uncultured Spirochaetaceae bacterium
AGGCCCTGCGCACGCGCGTGCTCCGTAATGCCGAGTTGGACAGGTACCTGTTGGAACTGCACCGTAAGTTCTCCTTTCCCTTTTCCTGTCTGGTCTTCGTGATTTTCACCTTCCCGGTGGGCCTGCTGGCCCGGCGCAGCGGACGTATTTTCGGATTTGGTATAGGACTCTTCGCCTCCGCCGTATACTGGGCGCTGCTGCTGCTGGGCACGGAAATGGGGTTCAATCAGGGATATTCGCCTTTTCTCTCCATGTGGGCTCCCAATATCGTCATTCTCACCGCGGGGATCATCCTGAACGTCTTGAGGATCAAGCGATGAAAAAGATTCACCTGATGATCCTGAAGACCTGCGGCCTGGTGCTCGTCGTTTCCGGATTCTTTTTCGTGCTGCTCCTGGAGATTCTCGATCTCTTCGGCAATCTCTGGCAGTACATCGACAACCATATCACCCTGGAGAGCATCCTGACCATCGTGGTATTGTACGCGCCCAAATGTTTTTCCTACGTGCTTCCCGTGGCCCTGCTTTTTTCCGTTTCGTTCACCCTGGGCACCCTCTATGCCAACAATGAACTGATAGCGGTGCTGGGCGCGGGCATGAGCTTTTTTCGGCTCATTCTGCCCCTGGTGGCGGCGGGATTGCTCCTGTCCGGTCTCGTCTTCGTCTTTGAGGACAAGGTTGTCATCAGCACCTCGCTGCGTAAAGAAGCACTGCAGCGGGAGATCCTGCGCAAGAACGCCGCCGCCGAAAACAACACCGAGATCGGTTTCATCGACCGCGAGAACGACGTCATACTCAAGGTGGACGCGTACGTGTCCCAGGATAAATCACTGGCCGGCGTTTTCCTGTTCGACCGGGCCCGGTCCCGCGTGGTGTACGCTGACCGGGGCACCTGGGACGGCCAGGGATGGGTGCTGTCCAATGCCTGGGTATACGAGGAGGAACCCGGGCGCGGCCATCGCAGCGGGAAGCGCGTACCCCAATACCGAGCCGGGGAGATACGGCAGGCCCCTGACAAATTCGAACTCAAAACGCGCAAGGTGGAGGAGATGGAGCTGGACCAGGCGGCCGGCTGGATCAAGGAGATGGAGGAATCGGGCATCTCGACGCAGGCCCTGGAGACGGCATTCTTCAACAAATTTTCCTACGCCCTGCGCGTCTTCATTGTCACCTTTCTGGCGGCTTCCATCGGCAATATCTTCCGGAAGAACATCCTGCTCATGTGCCTTCTGTCTTCGCTGATCATCTCCGTGGTATTTTTCGTTTTTCAGCTGATCACGGACGCCATGGCCAAGAACGGCTTCCTGCCGCCGGTGGTCGGCGCCTTTCTGCCGGTGGGCGTTTTTCTGGTCGTGGGCGCGCTTCTCATAGCCCGCACCCGCACGTAGGAGATATGAGATCCGGCGAAGCGTGCGTCCGGGGGACGGCGTTGATTAACGGGAGAGATGCCAGTGTCTGAATTCACGATTACCGCCCGTGACTCCGGGACGCAGGCCCGCGCCGGACGCCTGGAGACGGCCCGCGGGTCGGTGGCCACGCCGGCTTTCATGCCCGTGGGTACGAACGCCACGGTCAAGGCCGTGGAACCGGCCGGCCTGGAGGCCCTGGGTTTCCGTCTCATCCTCTGCAATGCCTACCATCTCTACCTCCGTCCCGGGATCGACGTGATCGAAAAAGCCGGCGGCCTGCACCGCTTCATGGCCTGGGAACACAGCATCCTCACGGATTCGGGCGGGTTTCAAGTATTTTCACTGGCGCCCTTCCGCACCGTGACGGACGCGGGCGTGGTTTTCCGCTCGCACATCGACGGGTCCCGGCATGACCTCTCGCCCGAAGACGTGATTCGCATCCAGACCGTGCTGGGCAGCGACATCATGATGCCGCTGGACGTGTGCAGCGCCTTCGGCGCCTCACGGGAGGAGGCCGCCCTGGCCGTGGAGCGCACCACGCTCTGGGCGCGGCGCAGCCGGGACGCCTGGGAGAAGACCGGCCGGAAGCAGCTGCTCTTTGGGATCGTGCAGGGGAATTTTTTTCCGGATCTGCGCGAGGCGAGCGCCCGGGAGTTGACGGCCCTCGACCTGCCCGGTTACGCCCTGGGCGGATTGTCCGTGGGCGAGGCGCCGGATCTTTTCCTGGAAACCCTTTCCCGCGCCGCCCCCCTGCTGCCCCAAGGCAAACCGCGCTATGTCATGGGCATCGGCACGCCCTGGCACCTCATCCGCGCGGTGGGGGAGGGGATCGACCTCTTTGACTGCGTCTTTCCCACCCGCACGGCGCGCAACGCCCGGGTTTTCACCCGGTCCGGTCCCATCAACCTCCGCAATGAAAAATTCAAATATGATGCCTCCCCCCCGGACCCCGGGTGCGGGTGTCCGACGTGCGCGTCTTTCACCCGGTCCTACCTGCGGCACCTCTTCAAGTGCGGTGAGATCCTGGCCGCCATGCTGGCCACCCGCCACAATCTGTTTTTTCTGGAAACGCTCATGCGTGACCTGCGGGCCGCCATAGCGACCGGCTCGTTCTCCGCCATGGCTCAGGGTTTTCTCGAACGGTACGGCAACGCCTAGGCGGACCACCCGTCGCCTTCCGGCCCTTTTCCCCATGAACAAACCGGACGCGCCGGGTAAAGCCTTCCCCCCCCATCTGCCGAAACTTGTAAGAGAAGATAACGCCTGCCGGGAAGGGAGGGGGGGAATATGAGAAAAATATACATGGCGGCCGCGCTGGCCGTGTTGTGTCTGGCCCCGGGTCTGCTGGGCGCCGAAGAAAATTTCACCACCGCGTCCCAGGTCGAAATCAACAAAGGATACGTTCAGGAACCGCTCATCCGCCGGGCTTTGGCGTATCTCGGTACGCCCTACGTCTACTCCGGCATGAGCCGCAAAGGCGTGGATTGCTCGGGGTTCGTGTGCGCCGTCTACCAGGAGAGCACCGGTAAAAAGCTGCCCCGGGGCACGGCGGACCTGTATAACGCGCTGCCCGCGGCCCAGGGCCCGCTGGTGCCGGGCGACTTGGTATTTTTCAACACCACGGGGGGCATTTCCCATGTGGGCCTGTCCCTGGGCGGCGACCGCATCATCCACGCCGCCTCCCGCGGACCGAAAACGGGCGTGATCATTTCTTCGCTTAAGGAGAAGTATTACCGCACCCGCTACCTTGGCGCGCGCCGGGTTTTTCAGTATACTGCCCCCGTTCTCTACGTGACCCTGGGGTCCACCCGCATCGGCACGGTGCTGGCCGCTTCACTGGAAGCCGGCCGCCCCTTCACCCTCTCCGTGGCCCACAAGCGACGGGGGGCGGGACGAATCGTCTGCCGGCTGCAGCGGAAGGCGGGCAAGGGCAAGAAGGAGATCAAACAGATCCCGATCGAACCGGGGAAGGAAACGCTCGTCACCTGTTCGTTTGAGGAAGCCGGCGACTGGTTCGTGTCTTTCACGGAGGCCAAGACCGGGGAAATCCTGCGAATCGAGGTGCGCGTTGAGTCAGGCTACGCCCCCCCCCGTTGAGAAATCCTTCCATAAAAGCGGCCGCTCCACCACCCTGGTAATGGTCTGTACGGGCTTAAGCCGCGTGATGGGCTACGTCCGGACGTTCGTCTTCGCCTACTTTTTCGGGCACACGGGCATGGCGGACGTGATCAACGCCGTGTTCCGAATTCCGGAAAGCCTGCGTATGCTCTTTGCCGAGGGGGCCTTATCCTCGGCCTTCATACCCACCCTCTCGACCGCGCTGGTGGAGGACCCCTCCGGCGAGCGCGCCCGCGCCATTGTACGCAACCTGATCGGGTTCATCCTGGCCGCGCTCGTGCCGCTCTGCGTCCTGGGCGTGGTGTTCAACCGCCAACTGGTGGGCCTGCTCATCCATTTTAACGATCCCGGGATGATGACCATGGCGGAGGAGCTCTTTCCTTACGTGATCTGGTTCATCCTCACGATAAGCCTCTCCGCCGTGCTCATGGGGGCGTTGAACGCCCGGCACCGCTTCGGCGTGCCCGCCATTACGCCCATACTTTTTTCTTTGACCGTCATCGCCTCGGTCATCTGGCTGCCCGTAGCATTGCCCTACCGCATGATCATCGGCATCGTCACCGGCGGCCTGGCCCAGGTGGTTTTCCAGCTGCCGGCCTTTCTGCGCGCCCGCTATTCGGCGCGCCCCGACTTCCGCTTCAACAATAAGGATTTCAAGCGCGTGCTGGTGCAATGGCTGCCGGTGGTCTTTTCCGCCTCCATCTTCGCCGTCAACACCCTCATCGCCAACATGTTCGCCACGGGGCTGGAACCCGGTTCGGTTTCCGCCCTCCAGTACGCGGTCATCTATTTTCAACTGCCCATCGGTATCTTCGCCAATTCGGTCATCACCGTGCTCTTCCCCCGATTAAGTCGCCAGGCGGCCGTGAGCGACACGGAAGGGCTCAAGGAGACCCTGCGCTACGGCCTGCGCTTCATGCTGCTCCTGCTCATCCCCTCCACCCTGCTGTTGGTGTTTCTGGGGGAGGACCTGATCGGTCTCACCCTCCAGCACGGGGCCTTCACCCGGGCGGGGACGCTGCAGACCAACCCCGTGCTGACCGGCTTTTCCCTGGGACTCTTTTCCACCGGGGCCCTCTACCTTTTCCAGCGTCTCTTCTACGCGCTCAAGGATTACCGGCGACCGCTCATGGGGGCCGGTCTTATCCTGGCCGTGGACGTCGGCCTGTCGTTTGTGCTCAAGGAGACGCCCCTGCGGGTGACCGGTCTGGCCCTGGCCAACAGCATCGCCTTCACCGTGGGCGTGGTCTTCTTTGCCTTTCTGGCCCGGCGGCGGTTGGGGCTGCTCGGCCTGCGACGGCTCGTCCTCTCGAGTTTCCGCGTTATAGCCGGCAATGTCCCGCTGGGACTCCTTATAGCCGCCTACCTGCTCTGGGTGCGTCCGGCCGCGGTGGGGCTGCCCTTTGTTCCCCGCTTTCTGGTTCTGGGGGGCGTGGCGTTGGCCGGTTTCGGGATCACCATCGGCATGTACCTGGTTTTGAAGATTGACATAATAAAGGATATATTAAAAGAGAGATTCCGAAGAACGAGGAGGACCTGATGCGCACCTGGAAGCCGCTGGTTGTCGTATTTATTTTCATTGCCGCCGGTCTGGGCGCCCAGGACAAGCAGGTGCCGGATGCGGTCCTCAAGGAATGGGAACAAACCCTCGATTTCGGCATCGATACCCAGATCATCGAGGTGGTCAAGAAGATCCGCGAAGTCAAAGAGACCTCGCTTAACGGCAAGCTGCTCCAGGCCCTGGCCCATTCGGTGAATACCAACCTGCGCAAGGAGATCCTGGAATACTTCGCCGATACAAAATACCGCCCGGCCGAGGACGCGGCCTACGCCATACTCACCAACTACGAGAACGAAGATTCCGATCTGCTCCGCTCGCTGGTGCGCTACCTGGCCGAAATACATTCAAAAAAATCCATCGATCTTATCCTCAGCCTGGTTGATTCGGACGACGGTGTTCTGGCATACAGCGCCATTGCCGCCATAGGACGCATGGGAGACACCTCCCAGGCCGCCTTCCTTTTAAAGAAACTGCGTGATCCGGAGATGAAGCCGGACCGCAAGCCCACCATCATCACCGCCTTGGGCGATATGCGCGCCGCCGAAGCGGTGCCGGAACTGGTGCGGATCGTGCAGAGCCGGGAAGAGGAGCGCGTCTGGCGCATGTATGCCTGCGAGGCGCTGGGCAAGATCGGCGACCCCTCCGTCCTGCCGGTGATTAAAAAGGTGATGGCCGAGCAGGACCCGCTCCTCAAAGCCTACGCCGCTCAGGCCCTGGCCAAATTCGACCTGGGCCAGGTCATCGACGTGCTCATCGAATGCCTCAAGGACTCGTACTGGAAGGTGCGGGTGGCGGGCTGCCAGGGTCTGGCCCGTCCGGGCGCGGGCAAGGCGGTCGATATTCTCATCTACAAGGTGGAGAATGACCCGGAGCTGCCGGTGAGAAACGAGGCGGTCCAGGCGCTGGCCGCCATCGGCGACGCCAAGGCGCTCACCTTCCTGCGCGGCATTCTGGCCGACAAGGGCAAGAACTCCCAGCTCCGGGAATTCACGTTCAACACGCTCATGGACAAGAACCTTACCGCCGAGACCGTGGCCGCGGTGGAACGTCTGGTCAAGCAGGAATGGAGCAGCCGCGACCGGCTTCTGGAAACGATCGCGCGCAAACTCATCTACATGGATTCCGGCCTCCTCAAGCGGATCTACGTGCTCTTTCTGGACCATCCCAACTATGTGATCCGCATCTCGGGCATCCGCGGCGTGGCGCGCAACCGCTTCACGGACCTGCGGCCCAAGCTCCAGGACATGGAAAAGAAGGACAGGCTGGAGCGGGTGCGCAACGAGGCCAAGGCGGCCCTGGAAAAATTCTAGCCGCTATGTCTCTTCTGAAAATCGCCACCTTCAATGCCAATTCGGTTCGTATCCGCCTGGACCAGATCATCAAGTGGCTGGGGAGGGAGAAGCCGGACGTCCTCTGTTTGCAGGAGACCAAGGTGCAGGACCAGGACTTCCCGGCGGACGCGTTCCGGCGCTCCGGTTACCACGTGATTTTCCGGGGCCAAAAGTCCCACGCGGGCGTGGCCCTGGTAAGCCGGGCGGAGCCGGAAGCGGCGGCGTTCGGACTGGATGACGGCGGCGAACCGGACGAAGCACGCCTGATCCGGGCCCGGGCCGCGCTGGAAGAGGTGCGGACCTGGGGGTGGGAGGACGTGTTCCGCCGTCTCCATCCGGGAGAAACGGGGCAGTACACCTTCTGGGACTACCGGTTCCCGCATACCGTGGAACGCAACACGGGCTGGCGGGTCGATCACATATGGGCCACGAGCACGCTGGCCGGCAAAGCCGTCCGGTCCTGGATCGACGTGGAGGCGCGCCGGGCGGAACGCCCCTCGGACCACACGTTCCTGGCCGCCGAGTTCAGGTGTCCTTCACGTTTGACTGTTCCTTCAGCCGGTTGAAGATGACCGAGATCTCCTCCAGGGGCGATACGTAACGGTGGAAGCTGATGTCCAGGGGATAGTTCTTCTTGGACACCGCGCGGATCTCCCGGCCCAGGCAGTGGGGCACGTCGCCCTTGAGGTCCGGGAAGAATTCCCCCTTGACGGGTTTGAAGGTGAAGTCTTCGCCGTCGTAGTAGATTTTGGCGATCTTCTGCGGCACCGGTACCAGGAAGATGAGAAACGCCGAACGTCCGCCGCCGATGGACAACGAACGGTTGTGTTTGATGGTGCGGATGTTCCGCTGGCCGATGTGGCGGCGCTGCATGCCCACGAACATCTCAATGGCGAACGAATGGCTCTTGGTTTTATCGAATTCGGTGATCGCGTGATGACCGAAGTGCGCGCGGCGGCCGATGGCGTCCGCGCCCAGGGTGCGGCGCATGGAAAAGTGAAAGCCCCGGTTTCTGATCACCCCCATAATGAGCAGGGCGAGGGCCAAAAGGACGATGAGGCCGCCGATGACCAGGA
>CAYQRT010000150.1:0-7456 GCA_964419695.1 uncultured Spirochaetaceae bacterium
CGTGCTGGCGCAGCACCTCGATCAGTCCGGCCACCGTGGATTCTTTCTGGCCGAGGACCTGTTGGAATTCATGGGCGCCGCCTTCACGCCCGCCTCCTGACCGGTCGTATCTCATTTATTTCTCCGGCACGGTTCGGGCTCAATTGACGCGTCCGCTCGATTGGGATAAAATACTCCTTACGATCCGCCCCAGGATACGCAGCGGGCCAGCACGTTCAGCTTTGGACCAAGGAGATCACCCGATGGAACAGTTATACTTTCTGTCAATCATCTTCAACACACTATCCGGCCTGGTGCTCGCCTCTGAACATCTGGGGGCCAAAATTTCACTGTTCGGTTTGATCGACAAGCTCTTCAAAAACGCGGGCTTCAGGCTTGTGCTCGCCTTTCTGGTGGTGGTGATCGGTCTGGTCAAGCTGATATGGCCGTACCAGGGCATTCCCGTGCTGGGCGACCTCCTGCCGGCCGCAGCCGGCCTGGGCGGCGGCTTTACCCTGCTTTACGACTTCATGCGCGGCAAATCGGACGTCACCAGCGAAACGATGACCAAGATGGACAAGATATTCCTGAACAACAAATTTATCATCGGTATCGGTTTGTTTGTGGTGGCGGTTTTACATTTCTTTTTCAACTGGGCCGTGATTTTTTAAGCGGTCCTGCTTTTCAGACGTGACATGCTGATCCCCAACCCGTAGATGAAGGCCACGTAGCTGACGATCGCCCCCACCGTCAAGAAGATGGTGGCAATCACTTTCAAGACATTGACCGAGAACAACGAAAGCAAAAGCCCGATAATGGTCAATCCGTGAATGAGGATGAATCCGACCGCACCGGAGAGGATGAGCCGGGCGGGGCTGCCGCCCTCGCCGCGCACGATAATGCGTCCCAGCTTGACCGCCACGGACACGTACCCCGTATAGCCGGCGGCCATGAGAAAGATGATGACGAACGGCACGATAAAAAGTCCCGCCCGCGAGGCGATAAGCAGCACGATCACCAGCGGCACGGCCACCAGCACCACCAGGGTGAAGAGCAGCGATCCCTTCCAGTCCGACGACACGGAACCGGCCATGGACGCCAGGTGGTTTTTACCGAAAAGCGCGTAGAGCGCCAGGATAATGACAAAGAACAGAATGGCAAACAGGTCGAAGCCGAAGATCTGGGATACGCCGCCGGTCTGCGGCGAGATAATGATACCCATGAGGGGGAATTGGAGATCACCCGCCACGAGCCTGGTGCCGCCGATCGCGGAATTGCCGGACGAGGTGACCCGGCCCCCCACGGCGATGACGTTCCCGGTAACCGAGGCGCCGGGACGGAGGATGACGTCCGCGTTGAAGGCCCAGATGTCGCCGTGCACGCGTCCGGACACGGTCACCTGCCCGCCCACGCTGATCACGTCGCCGGTGTAGCGTCCGCCGATGGTGACCGGTTTGGAATAGTTGACGCCGGTCTTAAACACCACGGTCAGCACGTTGAAAAGCAGGAAAACATTCCGCTCGCCGCTTTTTATATAAAAATGGATGGGGAACACATTGTACGCCTGTTTGGCCTTGTCCACCTGTTCCACCAATCCCAGGCCTATGCCAAAATTATTCCTGTCATTGGCGAATTGCAGCAGGTTGATGGGCACAGTGTAGGCGTTGATCACGGTGAAAAGGATGAAAACCAGAACAAGGGCAATGACCAGCTTTTTCATGCGCGTTTCCTCGCCGTACCGGATAATTTTTAAGGACGCTGCGAAACCATCCTGAACGACACGGGAACGCCCTGCGGCCGCTCCCTCCTAAACCGCGGGCGGCGGTCCCGCCCCGGCCTGTTCCCCTCCCGAAAAGATAGGACAAATTATATACTAGCCGGACGAATTTTACAATTGAAATACCGTCCGGACTGAAAAAATATCGATTTCCGCCCCGCAACGGTGCTTCCCGCCGCGATAATCGGGGCCAACCGCCTCATTACCGCAGATATTTCAAGGGGTTTACATCGCGGCCGTTCTTGAAAATGGAAAAATGGAGGTGGGTGCCGGTGCTGGCGCCCGTACTACCCATGGCCGCAATCTTCTGTCCCTGAACCACCCGCGCCCCCTTCTTGACGTAGGTCTTCTTCAGATGCCCATATAAGGTCTGAAATCCATTGGAGTGGATGATGATGATGAAATTGCCGTATGTGGGATTGGAATCCACGATGGCCACCCGGCCGTCGGCGGCCGCGTGAATGGGCGTCATGGGATTATGGGCGATATCGAGTCCATTGTGATGCAGGCGCGTCCCGGTGATGGGACTGATGCGCATGCCGAAGCCGGAGGTAAGCCGGCCCCGCACCGGCCACTTGAAAAACGTCCCCATCACCCGGCTTAATTCGTTTTTACTCAAACGCCCGCCGGGAATAAACAGCCCCTGCCCCACGGTAATCACCGACCGGGAGAGGTTGTTCCAGTCCAGGAGATCGTCCAGAGACACGTCGAAGCGCCTGCTTAATCCGGAAAGCGAATCGCCCCGCCGCACCCGGTAGCGCAGGCCGCGATGGCTGGGCAGGGTCAAGACCGCACCCTTCCTGACGGCGCGGGCGTCCTTGACGCCGTTGAAGCTGATGACCGTATCCAGATCCAGATGGTGACGTTTGGCGATCAATGCCAGCGTGTCCCGCCCCCTGACGGTGTATTGGGTGAGGGTCAGTTTTTTAAGCGTCATGAGTCCGGGCGGCACATCCTCTTCCTCTTCCTCTTCCGCATCCCGGGGCGGATCGAGCAGGGGGTTGGACAGGAGACCATGGTCGGCCGGCAGGGCCAGCGGCTCCAGGGGCTTGCTGCTGAAACAGAGGAAAAGCACCCCGAGGGTCGCCAGACCCGTCAACCCCGCCAGGGCCAAGGATAGCCAGCGTTTTGTTTTCAGAAAGGACAGCGGACCGGCGGCACGTTTTGTTTTTTCCGCGGGCGCCTTATGCTCCACCAGGCGGGGCCGTGCGGACCGTTTTTCCCAAACGCCCCTCATCCGACCGTGGACGAAGAGCTTGAAACGGGTTACGGGCGTGCGTTGTCGGCGGCGGTGGATATGCTGTTTCAGTGAAGCGGTGATCATATTCCCCTCTCACCATGAGATATCGACACAAATCGCGGGCCGTATTACTATAACTTTCGAAACCGATGAACGTCACCACCCGCAGATTCATCCTCATTCTGGCGGTTAACGCCCTTCTGCTCCTCATGACAAAACTCTTTTTGTTTGATATAATCATCGTGCGCGGCCGTTCCATGGAACCGTCGCTGGGGGAGGGGGCGCCTGTTTTGATTAATAAGACCGCCTTTGGGCTGACGGAACCGTTTTCCGGCGCGTACCTGCTGCGCTGGCGCGAGCCGGCCCGGGGCGACGTGGTCGTTTTCCGCAGCCCGCTGGACGGCCTGCCGACCGTCAAGCGCTGCGTGGCAGTGGGCGGCGACGGACTGACCGTGACCCCGGGCCGGCTCGAGGTGAACGGCCGCGAGTATCCCCTGAAATTCTTTCAAGAACATCTGCTGGAACAATACGAGCGCGTGCCCGCGGGGAGTGTTCTGGTCCTGGGAGATAATACCGCCCATTCGACCGATTCCCGCAGTTTCGGATTCATCCCCCTGACATCGATTACCGGAGCCGTATGGTGCGCCCCGGCCCCGCCCGAGGCCGGCCCATGAAGGAAGGCCGCTCCAAACCGCGCCTTTTCGTCTTTATGGGCGTCTTGGGCGTACTGGCCCTGGTGCTGCTGGTCTACCTGTTCGCGTTCATGGTCATCGCCCCGGCCCAGTCGGGCAATGAGGTGACGCCGCTTCTCCTGGCGGAACGCGGCCCCATCCTGGACCGCAATAATGAGGAATTGGCCCTGCAGCCGGAACTCTACCAGGTGGAAGTCTGGGTGCCGCACCTGCAAAACCCGGGCGAAACCGCTTCCCTGCTCGCTCCCATCATCGACGTCAGCCGCGAAACCATCCTGGAGAAATTCGGCCGCAGCAAGGGCTCCATCATCCTCAAGCATCAGATCCCTCCCTCCGAGTCGAATCGGATCGAGGCCCTCCTCAAGCAGGGGAAACTCAAGGGAGTGTACCTGAAACCGAAACTGGGCCGCATCTACCCCAAACAGGAACTGGCCTGTCACGTGATCGGACACGTGAACGTGGATAATGTCGGCATGGCGGGCATCGAGTACACGTTCGACCAGGACCTGGCGCCCCATCCCCAGTCCCCCACGGAGACCGCCTACGGCCGCCAAGTAATTCTCACCATCGACATCAAACTCCAGCACTTCATGGACCAGATCGCCCTGCAGGCCCAGAAGGAGAAAAACGCCACCTCGATCATGATCCTGGCCATGGCCGCCAAGACCGGCGAATTCCTGGCCTACACCGCCATTCCCCGCTTCGATCCCAATGAGTACACCAAATTTTCCGAAAGCGAACGGATGAACCGTCCCGCGCTCATGGCCTATGAACCGGGATCGGCCATGAAGATCTTCACCCTCTCATCCTTACTGGACACGGGCGCCATCCGCGCCGACGACGTCTTCCATTGCGACGGCTTCTACCGTAAAGAACTGCCTTCGGGCCAGCAAATAAAAATCAGGTGCCTGTCCGCGCACGGGGACGTAACGCCGCGGGAGATCATCCAGTACTCCTGCAACGCCGGAGCCGCCTACGCCTCGGACAATCTGCTCGCCCAGGATTTCTACGCTAAACTGCGTGGTTTCGGCTTCGGCCAAAAGACGGGCATCGACTTTGCCGGGGAATCCTCGGGTGTGTTCGCCGATCCCTCCCGCTGGTCGCTGCGCTCCAAGCCCACCATCGCCTTCGGCCAGGAGATCTCGGTCTCGGCCGTGCAGATGATGGCCGCGGCCACGGTCCTGGCCAATGACGGCGTGCTCCTGAAGCCGCGCGTCGTAAAACGAGTAGTGTCCCCGGACGGCCGGACCGTGGTGAGGAGCTTCGGCCGCGAGCCCGTACGCCGGGTCCTCTCCCCCGCCACGGCGCGGCAGATGCTCTCCATGATGGAAGCGGCCGTGGGACCGCGGGGTTCGGCCCGGGAGGCCAGAATCGAGGGCATCCGCGTGGCCGCCAAGACCGGCACGGCCCAGGTGGCCGATCCGGCTACCGGCACCTATTCACAGACCAACTATATCGCCTCCATCATCGGCCTTTTCCCGGCGGAAGCGCCGGAGATCATTCTTTACGTGGTGGTGCAAAATCCCAAGGAAGGCTCGTACTGGGGGAGCCGGGTAGCGGCGCCCCTTTTCAAGAAGGCGGGCGAGGAACTGATCCGCTACCTCGACATTCCCCGCGCCGGCGAACAGATTTACACCCAGACCGGCCGCATCCGCGTGCCCGCGCCCCACGAGCTGGCCGTGGGGCAGACCCTGCCCGACCTCACCGGCCTGCCCAAACGCGCGCTCCACGTGCTGCTTGGGTCCGGCCTGGAAGTGGAAATCCGGGGCGAGGGCTACGTGATCAGCCAGAACCCGCCCGCCGGCACCCCAATCAGGAAAGGAATGAAAGTCACGCTCACGCTCCAATGAATTATTTTACACGGAACTCCAGCCTGCTCTTTTCCCAACTGCCCGACCTCAAGGAGGCGCTTTCATCCTTTACGCCCTCCGACCGGATGGAGATCATAGAAACCCCCGCGGGCGTCCCCTCGGCCCTGTACGACGGCGTCTCGGTCCATTCCCGCCGCGACCCGGTCAAGGAGGCGCGCACGCTCATTGACCGGAAGGTGCCGGCCGGCGTCACGGTGGGCGTGTTCTATGGATTCGGGCTCGGCTATCTGGTGGAAAGTTTCATTACCAGTTTCCCCGACCGGCCCTGCGTGGTGGTGGAGCCGGACATCGGCTGCTTCCTCAAGGCCCTGGAGTCGCGCGACCTCTCCGCCGTCCTCTCCCACCCCCGGACGGTCTTCTTCCTGGCCAGCGAACCCACGCCCGTGATCCGCTACCTGGACACCCTGCCCCTGGCCGCGGTGCAGATCGTAAAGCTGCGCTCCCTCTATGACAAGGACCGCGCTTATTACGAGCGCACGGATGAACTTATCCAGAGCTTTCTGCGCCAGCGCGACGTGAACAAAAACACCCTGCGCCGCTTCGGCCGGCGCTGGGTGCGGAACCTTTTGGCCAACGCGCCGCTCCTCTGCCGGACGCCGGGCGTGAACCGGGCGGAAGGTCTCTTCCACGGCGTCCCCGCCCTGGTGCTGGCCGGCGGTCCGTCGTTGGACCGGGTGCTCCCCCACCTTAAGCGCCTGTCCGAACGGATGCTGTTAGTGGCCGTGGACACCAGCCTGGCCGTGATCCGGGCCCGCGGTCTGGACCCCGATGTGACGGTGGCCGCCGATCCCCAGTACTGGAACACCCGCCATCTCGACTGGGTCAAACAGACTGATTCCCTGATCATCTCCGAAGCTTCCACCCATCCGCGCGCCTTCCGCCTGTTGGGCGACCGGGTGATGTTCTACAGTTCCGTCTTTCCCCTGGGCCGGTATCTGGAAACCTATACGGGCGCCAAAGGAAAGCTGGGCGCCGGCGGCTCGGTGGCTACCACGGCCTGGGACTGCGCGCGCTACCTGGGTGCGAACCCCATCTACATGGCCGCGCTCGATCTGGGATTCCCCGGACGGCAAACGCATTTCCGGGGCGCTTACTTTGAAGAGGCATTTTTCGCCACTAACAGCCGCCTGCGGCCCCAGGAGACCCGCTCCTATACTTACCTCACCGAGGCCGAGCCCTTCCCCGTGGAAAACAACTCGGGCGGCCTGGTGCTGACCGATCATCGCATGGCGGTGTATAAATTCTGGTTCGAGGCGCAGATGAATCTGCATCCGGAGATCCGCACCGGCAATCTGTCCGCCGGCGGTTTGCGGATCCAGGGCATGCCCTACGCCAATCTGGAGGAAATCCTCGCCGGCGCATCCGTCCGCGCGCTGATTGAAGAGAAAAAGCAGACGCTAGGCCGGCTGTTCGCCGCCGAGGCGGAAGAGGAGAAACAACAGCGGGTAAAGACGGGGTTGACCGCACTGCTGGGAGAGATGGAGACCCTGACCGAGGCCGCGGGCGACGGCGTGCGCGCGGCCCACCAGGCCGTGGACAGTCTGGAATCCGGCCGCAACGCGGACGCCGCCCTGCGCCGCCTGTCCGGGGTGGATGAACGCGTGGGGCGGCTTCCGGCCCGCGACATCGCCGGATTTCTGGCCGGAGGCCTGATCCAGGAGATAACCGCCGCCGGTGACCCCGCCGCCGACCGGCGGCAATGGCTCGACTATTCACTCAAGCTCTATGCGGAATTGGAGAAATCCGGGCGGTTTCACATCGAACACCTTTCTAAAAGCCTGGCCCGGCTTTAGCACATCCCCCAGCGAATATAATCGGCCAGCGCCCCCCAGATTGCGATGTGATACCGTAGAAAGCGAGCGGGTATCGCAATCTTGGGGGCACCTAAAAACATTAG